>CALUUL010000060.1 GCA_944323945.1 Candidatus Gastranaerophilales bacterium | reverse complement strand
AAATGTATATACACTCATTATAAAAAGCAATACAGGTATATATATAAAAAGAAAATATTTCTTTAAAACATAAGTATTATATGCTTGAGGCGATTTATAAACTCCAACTCTATCAACATGTAAAATATTTATATCTAGGAACATACAAACAATTGCAAATATCAATACTGTCAGTAATATTATTATTTCAGGACTTAAAAAGGTTTTTCTTGTATTATCTTTTACAAGCATATTTATTCCTTATTTTAATATTAATATTTATTTTAATATATTTTTGATACTAATACCTAAATCTGCAGGATTTTTACAAACAGTTACTCCGCTTGATGTTAGTGCTTCCATTTTACTTGAAGCAGTTCCTTTTCCTCCTGATATTATTGCACCAGCATGTCCCATTCTTTTTCCTTCCGGAGCACTTAGACCTGCTATAAAACTTACCACAGGTTTTGTTACATATTTTTTTATATATTCAGCAGCTTCTTCTTCAGCACTGCCACCAATTTCTCCTATCATACAAATTGCATCTGTTTGTTCATCATTTTGAAATGCTTCAAGAACATCAATAAAACTTGTACCTATAATCGGGTCACCACCTATACCTATACAAGTTGATTGCCCAATTCCAAGTTTTGTTAATTGATAGACTGCTTCATATGTTAATGTACCGCTTCTTGATATTACTCCAACATTACCCTTTTGGTGAATTTTGGATGGCATTATACCAACTTTCGCTTCATCAGGAGATATTATCCCCGGACAATTTGGACCAATCAATCTCGCACCATTCATTTTTACAGCTTTTTTTGCGTTAATCATGTCATATACAGGTATACCTTCTGTTATACAGACTATCAACTTTATGCCCGCTTCAGCAGCTTCTATAATAGCATTTGCAGCAAACCTTGCAGGAACAAATATCATACTTGTATTTGGATTAACTTCACTAACCGCTTCTTTTACTGTATCAAAAACAGGAACACCTAGAATTTCTGTTCCGCCTTTTTTCGGAGTTACCCCACCTACTAAGTTTGTTCCATATTCTTGACAGCTTTGAGCGTGGAATGAGCCTTCCTTGCCTGTAATTCCTTGTACTATCAATCTTGTAGTTTTATTAACAAAAATAGACATTATATTCTTTTTATTACCTCTATTGCTTCATTTAAATCATTTACTACTGTGAATTTTAATCCTGAATTATTTAATATTTCAGCACCTTGTTCTTTGTTTGTACCTTCCATCCTAACAATTACAGGACATTCTACATTTAGTGTTTTTATTGCATTCTTTACACCTTCTGCAAGGAAATCACATCTTAAGATTCCGCCAAAAATGTTTATAAAAACAGCTTCTAAATTTTCATCGGATATTAAAAGTTTGAAGGCTTTTTCTATTTTGTCACTACTTGCTCCACCACCAACATCTAAGAAATTTGCAGCATCTTTTCCAGCAAGTTTGATAACATCCATTGTTGCCATCGCAAGACCTGCGCCATTTACCATACAGCCTATTGTACCATCTAATTTAATGTAATTTAACCCGTATTTTTGAGCTTCTAATTCATATGGGTTTTCTTCTAATTCATCTTTTAGCAATAATATATCTTCATGTCTGAATAATGCATTGTCATCAAAATTAATTTTGGCATCTATTGCAATAACTTCTTTTTGTTTTGTTATTACTAAAGGATTAATTTCAACGAGTGAAGCATCTTTTTCAATTGTAAGTTTATATAGCGATTTTACTATTTCACATATCTTGTTTGTTATATTTTCATCAAGACCAAGTTTTGCTACTGTTTCATATGGATTAAAGTTAGTATCTATATGCTGAGTATATATTTTATTAGGCATAGATTTTGCTACTTCTTCAATATCCATTCCGCCTTCAGATGAAATGATAAATGTAATACATTCGTTTTCTCTATCAAAGGTTAAACTTAAATATAATTCTTTATCAATATCAACACCTTGTTCAATTAGAATTTTATTTACTTTCTTTAGCCCAGCCTGTGTAGATTTTAATTCCATACCTAAAATATTATTAGCAAATGTAACTGCGTCATCATAGTTTTTCGCAAGTTTAACTCCGCCTGCTTTACCTCTTGCACCTGAATGTACTTGTGCTTTTATTACACAGGGCAAAGATACTTTTTTTATTATATTTTCAATATCTTCACGTTTTTCACACAATAGAGAAAATGGAACTTTTATTCCATATTCTTTAAATAAATTTTTTGCTTGATATTCGTGTATTTTCATTTATTTAACCGTAGCTTCTTTCCTAATCATAACTGTTAATATTGCTGCCATTGTCCAAAATAAATATTGTATTTGGGGTCTAAAATATACTGTATCAAATAAACCATGTACCATCACTGCTAAAATTGAAATCAATGGAACAAACAATAATATTTTGGTAATTATATCTCCTGAGTTTATAAAACATTTTACTGCTGAATATATTAAAATACCTATAAACAAAATATATGTCAAGAGTGCAAAGATACCGCTTTCAACTGCCATTTCGAGGTATATACAATAGCAGCTTAATGCATCAAAACCAGATAACATATATAAACCGTATATTTCACGAAAAACTTTATTTCCAACGCCAATTCCGAAAATGGGGTTATCTTGAAACATTTGAATTGCAGAGTTATATACATTCATTCTGAAAGAGGTTGAAGAATCACCCCTCAGAATAAATATAGACATTAATCTGTTAAATATACCATGGTTAAGGAACATAAATAAAACAGCCCCAATAGAACCTAGTCCAATCAAGGTTTTCCATAGTTTTTTTAGTTTCTCATTATTGAAATCATAAAAAATTATCTGAAATGATGCAATAACAATACCAATGATAATTGTAAATAAAGCAAGATAAGCACCTCTACAACCAGTTAAGAATATACAAAGAGCACTCATTAATAAACAAATACCTGCTATTGTTGCTAATTTTATTTTTCTTTTTTCAATAAACAAACTAATTACAGCTAAAATTGATGCAATTCCTGTTATTAAATATCCACCAAATAAATTGGGATTATATGGTTTTAAAGTTCCATATACTCTTGATAGTACATCTTCAGGATTAACATAACTTGTATCTTGCCAAGTTGAAATATTTTCTACTCCTATTGTGTTCTGTATAAGTCCTATCAGGCTTTCAATACTTATTAATGAAGCAATTACAAAGAACAACATAGGAATATATTTCTTGTTATTTTTTAGAAACTGACATAATGCAAAATAGAAAGCAAAATAAATAAGTGTTTTCATAAAACCATACAGGCTTTGAAAAGGTATTGAAGATGTAAAGTTTGTTATTAAGCAAATCAAAAGGTAAACTAACAAATAAAAATTACAATGTTCTAGCTCAAGCTTTTCTCCCTTTGTAATTATTGTTTTAAAAACAACAATAGCAGGAACAAAAAACGAAATAACAGCTATCATTTCTGTATTAGCGAAAGTAGAAACAACAAATGTTGATATTATAAAAAACAGTATTAGATAATCAATATTAGATAATATAAAGCTGTTTTTTCTGACATTATCTGTTTTGCTTTGGATAAAAGCCAAAATGCTGTTTACAACATTAAAAATTCCTGATTCTAATATTCTCATTACTTATTTTTATTTTCTTCAACCTCATATACATTTGAAATAGTACCTTGGTATTTGTATTTTTCGCCTTCTATAACAACGGGAATACCCATTTTAAGTTTATTTCCGCCAACAACAAATCCATCAGGCGTTTTCTTTGCTGTATCTTCAAGTTTAACAATTAAGTCAAACAAATTAGGCATAGCAACATCTTCTATAATTCTGAAACCTTCACTTGTATTTGCTGGGATTGTAGTCATTCTGGGACGACCATCCATTGCAACAATTTTTAATTTTGTATACGGAACATTTCTTATTGTTATAAATGCATCTTCTCCTGGCTTAAAAGGACTTTCTGTTGAAGAGATTGTAACCCCTCTAAAAAATACATCAAATTGAACTTTAACTTCTTTCTCAATAGGAAGATTTGAAAAATTCTTTTTCTTAAATATAACCATTGCCCCAACTAAAATTAATATAATAACAGCGACAATTATTATATAATCAGTTAATTTTAATTTTTTTAATATATTCATAAACCCTCCTAAGCATTAATTTTACAGCTGTTAAAATCCATTTTTCTTAAAGTTTCTTTTAAAACAGGTATTGTAGTAGTAGCACAACCAAAATACCTTATTACAATACTGGCTGCTAAATTACCTAAAACAGCAGCGTCCTTTTTACTTAATCCTGCTGCCATTGCAAGTGTAAAAGTTGCAACTACGGTATCTCCTGCCCCTGTTACATCAAACACATCAGTTTTGTTGAAAACAGGTATTTTCTCAAAATTTCCGTTCTTTTCAAATAATGCCATTCCATCACCACCAAGAGTTATTAATGCTGACTGAGCATTTGTTTTGGCAAGCATTTCTTCTCCTGCTTTTTTTAATGTAGCTGAGTCCTTTATAAAGAAACCTACAAACTTTTCGCTGTCAGGTTGATTTGGAGTCATTGATGTAACACCTTGGAATCTGTCCAAATCTTTTTGTGAGTCAACAACTATGATTTTATTATATTTATGGCATAATTCAATAGCTTTTTTTATAACATTTTCAGTTAAAAGACCTATATTATAATCTGATAATATAACAGCATCATGTAGTGGTATTGCTTTTTCCATTTGTACAATTACTTTTTCTTCCACTTCCTTTGAAAGAGGCTCAATTGTTTCTCTATCAATTCTTACAATTTGCTGTGTTACGGATTGAGAACAAGAACCTGAAATTCTTGTTTTTACTGTAGTTGCTCTTGTTTCATCTTCAACCATATAATCAGTATTAATATTTGCATCTTTAAATGCTTTTAGTAATATAGGTGCATAATAATCTTTGCCGTATGTTCCTATAACGCTAACTTTTCCACCATTCAATGATGCAATATTATGTGCAGCATTAGATGCAGCTCCAAGAATAACTTTTGTATTATAATGGCGTAAAATTAATACAGGCGCTTCTCTACTCATTCTATCGGTAGTTCCATATACCATTTCATCAATAGCCATATCACCTATAACTAAAACAGAAGGTTTTGAAAGATTCTCTATTTCACTTAAAATCTCTTCTTTTTCTACAGTGAACATAACTATAATCTCCAATTTACAAAATTGTTTTAACTAATAATTTACTTTATAATAGTAGCATAAAATTATAGAATTGATTTATGGATATTATAAAAGATAAAGAATCAAAGGTTTCATTTATAGGATTATCTCTTGGTGGATTAAGTACAACAGAGTCAGCTGTTGCAGTTTTAGATAAAAACTTGCACGTTGTTTTATTAGATAAACTCTTTTCTATGAACGATGTAAAATATTTTCTTGATAATTGGGCAGGCAAACAAAATTCTCTTATTTTAGTATCAATACCTGAAAATGAAGTAATGCTCAGCAGTAAATGGAAATATAATTCAAGAACATATGATATTGTTAACTTCGATAAAAAGATGATAAATCGTGATAATTGGACTAGAAGATTTTCCAATAGAGGAAGTGAATATTTTAAAGAACTATCTGAAAAAGGGGTTGATATTTATAGATTTGATGTCGACAATATGAAAAAGTTTTTCGGAAACTGCTATGCTTATAGAGAGAGAACACCTATTGATTGTAAATCTTTGCAAGATACCTTAAGACTCAAATATAATATGTGGGAACTTCCTGTTAATATGCTACCTGTTGCTCAATTAGAGGCGATTTTGGGGGCTTTCCTAGCTCAAATGATTGCAACTGATAATAAAGATTTTGAATTTAAAGAAATTGGAACGTATGAAAAGCTTCCTATATTGGGAATTTAGTATATTTATAATCAAAAGGGAATACCGCCAATTATAATGGCGGTATTCCCTTTTTTAACTCTTATTATACAGCAGTTAATTTAGCTGCGTTTTCAAGTCTTAATGTTTCAGTTGTAATGTCACATACGCTTGATGGTCCAAAGTATTGAATTGAACCTGGGAATATGTATTTATCTTCCATAGCCCATTTTTCTCTATTTTCTTCCAATACTTTAAATACAGGTCCATTAAGTTCAACTAAAGCTTTCTTAATTACAGGCTTAAATTGACCATGGCGTTTTTCCATATTCATCATCATTGTTAATGGTACACCACCTGCTACCCATTCAGATGCAGGAGCTGATAAGTTCTTAACAGATGATAAATATCCTGTTAAACCAAATTTCATTAAAGCAAATGCATTATAACCTAATGAATAGCAATAATCAGCATCAAAGTTAGAAGGGAATGCACATCTTCCTTCATAACCGAAGAAGTGACATTGTGCTGAGAATTTACCGTTAAATTCACCTGCTTTTTTCATTTCAGCTAATCTTGCACTTACCATTTCTATTAACAATTTTTCAGTTTCAATTTTAGAAACTTGAACATTACCGTGAGGGTCTCTGTCCATTAATAATTGTTGTTTAATCATTACAGGTAATGATGTAAATACAGCTGCATCTTCAGAATTTAATTTGCCTTTTATAATTTCAAATTTTGTATTCTCATCAGCATTTTTATATGTTGAATCATTTTCAAGAACAGCTAAAGTATCATTTAAATTTGCAATCATTGCTTTAAATTCAGGAATAAATTCAATTAAACCTTCAGGAATTAAAGCAATACCGAAATTTTTACCTATTGCAGCTCTTCTTGCAACTATATCTGCCATATAATCAACAATTTGTTTTAATGACATTTTCTTTTCTTCAACTTCTTCAGAAATTAAAGTTATATTAGGTTGAGTTTGAAGTGCAGCTTCTAAACCAACATGAGTAGCACTTCTACCCATTAATTTTATAAAATGCCAATATTTTTTAGCAGAATTAGCATCTCTTAAAATATTTCCGATTAGTTCAGCATATGTTTTTGTTGCAGTATCAAATCCAAAAGAAATTTCAATTTGATCATTTTTCAAGTCACCGTCAATTGTTTTTGGACATCCGATTACTTGAATACCTGCATTATTCTTAACAAACCATTCTGCAAGCATTGCCGCATTGGTATTAGAATCGTCTCCACCAATAATTACAACACCTGTTATACCTAAATCTTTACAAACTTTTAAAGCTTTTTGGAATTGTTCTTCTGTTTCTAATTTTGTTCTTCCTGAACCGATAATATCAAATCCGCCTGTATTTCTGTAAGCATCTATCTTTTCAGGTGTAAATTCAATATAATCTCCTTCAATAATACCTGATGGTCCACCTAAGAAACCATATAACTTGCTTTCAGAATTTGATTGTTTTAAAGCATCATATAACCCTGCAATTACATTGTGTCCGCCAGGAGCTTGTCCGCCTGATAGGATTACACCAATGTTTCTTTTTTCACAAGCTTCTTTTGTTGAAGTTGTTTTGAAAGTTACAACAGGTTTTCCGTATGTGTTTGCAAATAATTCTTTAATTTGTTCAGCATCTTTTACACATTCTGTTTTGCTGCCTTCAATCATAGCAAGATTATTAATACCACCAGCTAATGATGATGGGAGTTTTGGTTGGTATTTTAATCTTTCAATTTGAAGTGAAGAAAGTTCTTTCATTTAGTTCTCCATTCTTTTTGTACCAAATTACACAAAAATTGTAGCATAAAAATTTTTAACTATCTAAAAAATTAGCTGTTTGTGTAATTTATATACTCTTTATTTCCCTAATAATAAATTCAAAGAGGTGGACTATGAAAAATATAAAATATTGGATTCTTATTTTTGCATTAAATTTCAACTCTGTTTTAGCTTTTAATTACACGGAAACAGATAAGGAAATGTTTTATGACGCTTTTCTGGATGGTTATTTTACGGAGATAACAAAAAGCGTTAATCAAATGGATATTGAGCAGTCAAAAAAAGATAGAATTGTTGAAACTATAAAACAACAAACCAATAAACAAGAATTAATAAATTCTTCTTGGGCTTGTATTCAAAAATATCCTATTCAAGAAATTGTTCCGGCTTCTGTTATTTGTACTTCCGATTGGACTCAGAAGCAAGCTTTAAAAAATAGAAACTTGTTAAATTCAATCAAATAAAAAATGATTTTATTAATCCTCTAAAAAATCTTGAATCAAATGATAAAAATATTCTTTTATAAATCAAAATCAAGTTAGTTTTGTTGAATTTCTCCCTAAAATATTCTTTATTTGTAGAAATAAATTTGAACATTTGACTTCTTATTTTCTTATTATTTCTAAAATAATTATTTTGTGTTTTCTCTTTTAAGTATTTTTTATTCCCCATAACCGGATTTGCTAAAGAATAATTAGATGAATGTCTTCTATAAGCATATAATACCTTATAAATTACAGCACTAGAACCTATAAGATGACAGAACGAAAACATGAATTTGTCGGCAGTTATTTTTAATTGTCTTGTTTTGTCTAAAAGAAGAAGCATATCGCAAACTGATTTTCTCATCATTGCAGAAGTTGTAGGTCCCCAATGCCATGTTGCAAAGCTGTATTTGTCATTGTCTAATACTTTCACATCAGCATTTTCTTTATTGATACCTTCAGCGTGTCTGTATTCCAAGAATTCTTCATATGATTTATTTTCTACTTGAATTTTATTTTCTTTTTTTCTGGGACTATCTATTGAACTTAAAGTATGAATAATATTCTTTTCATCAATTTCTGCTTGTTGACAAGTTGTTAAAGCAACTGAAACTTTCATATGTGTTTCTATATGAACAGCACAAAACTCCGGGAATAAAATATCATCACCATCTACAGCACATATAAATTGTCCTGTTGCTTGTCTTAAACCTTCCAGAAAAGAAGCTAACTGACCAATATTACTTTCATTCTTAATAAATCGAATAGAAAGTTCTAAATTATTATTTATGAATTCTTCTATTCTTTCTCTTGTTGAATCTTCTGAAACATCATCAACAATAATAATTTCATAATTCTTATACGTTTGATTTTTTATACTCATTAAGCAATCACACACAAAGTTTTCAAAATTGTGTGTGATTACTATAAATGATACTTTTGGTAAATTTAAAAAATCCTTCATATTATACAATAGCTTTTTCTATACGATATTTTACTTTATCTTTACCCAATACTTCAAGTATTACTCCCATATCAGCACCATGAGTTCTACCTGTTAAAGCTGCTCTAACTGTCCACATAGTAACTTTAGGTTTTATTCCTTGTTCTTTGAAGTATGCTCTAAAATCAGCTAATTGTTCATGAAGTTTTTCTTCATTGTCAAAATCATAACTATCAAGCTGTGAATCAAAGTATTTCAATATTGTTTGCGCTTGTTCCGTATCAATATTGGCTTCTTTAACACCTTCTTCGTATACAATATCTTTACCAAAGAAATATGCAACATCATTTGTTAAATCAGAAAGAACTGTAATTGGTTCTCTTGTTGCTGCAATAACTTTTTCTAATTGTTCTTCAGTTAATTCAGATAAATCATATTTTGCAAGAAATGGTTTAGCTAATTTTGTTAGAGCTTTTATATCCATTTTCTTTATATATTGACCATTCATCCAATTTAACTTGTCATATTCAAATATCGAATTAGAAGAAGAAACTTCATTAATTCTAAAATCTTGAACGATTTCCTCTAAAGATTTAATTTCGTTAGAATCTGATGGCGACCATCCAAGTAAAGCAACAAAGTTGATTAATGCTTCTGTTAAATAACCTTTTTCAACAAACTCAGATACGGCAGTTGCACCATGTCTTTTAGAGAGTTTGCTTCTATCAGGAGCCAAAATCATACCCAAATGACCAAATTTTGGGACTTCTGCCCCTAATGCTTCATAAATAAGTATTTGCTTGAATGTATTTGATATATGGTCTTCTCCACGTATAATGTGTGATATTTTCATTAACATATCATCAATTACTACAGCGAAATTATATGTAGGTGCACCATTTGATTTCATAATTACAAAATCGCCGATTAGACTTGTATCTTGGTGAAGGTCACCTTTAACCAAATCTTC
>CALUUL010000059.1 GCA_944323945.1 Candidatus Gastranaerophilales bacterium | reverse complement strand
CTTAATAAGTCTATATTTTCAATTAATATTGGTCTTCTTTTACTTGTTACGATTGTTATAAATATTTTTGAGTTTTCGATGTGTGCTCTACGGTAATTCATTTTGTATGTTATGCAATTCTCTTTTCTTCTATTTCTATTGTTTCTGTTGGGTTAAAACCCAACCTACTTACTCGTGTTATAATATGGATTTCCATTTAAATCATTTGTAGTGTATATAGAAGTTCCATCACCTTGAATAACATTTACAGGTAATTGTTCCCAAATGTTTCTATCTATGACATTTGTATTATCAACATTTGGTTGTATACCATATACTGCGAGGCAAATATCCAAATAAGTTTTGTTGATTGAAATAGAGGTCATTTTAATTCCTTTCTATTTTTCTTGAAATTAAACACCTAATATATATAAATGTAGTTACAACACAATACAAAATACTAAAAGGGAAATATGAAAAAGGAAGAAATAAATAATTATAGAAAAAGAAGAATTTTATAGACTCAAATTCAAAATTATTATAACTATAACCAATACCAAGATATAAATTATAAATATGATAATTATCTAAGATAAAAATCATTATAAAAGGAATAATAAATAAAAATGGGTGAAATTTTTTCTTTAAAGACAATACAACAAAAATTATTAGAAATAATATATTAATCACTGAAGAAATAATAATAATATTTAATATAAAAGCTGCGATAATAAGTCCAGTACCAGGAATAATAGGAATGTCCAAAAAAGTATATTTAAGAAACATAATTAAGTAAAAAACAACTGGAACTATTATAAAAGAAAAGAAACCAAATAATGCATACCAACTAATTCTGCAATTCAATTTGTTTTTTAACTCAACATTTTTCTTGTTGTTATTTTGTTTTTGTTCTGAATTATTTTCTTTATCTCTATTACTCATATATCTTTACTTCACTATTATCATTAAAATCGCACCAATTTTCATCATATAATCCTTGTTTTACATATTTCTTGAATGTCGAATATTCCCATTCTTTTGCTTGTTTAACATAACCATGTTTTATTGGATTGTAATGTATATAATCAATATGTTTTATTAAATCATCTTCATCTGTTATTGTGTGTTCCCAATATCTTCGTTGCCAAATGTCTTTTTCTTTCTTGTGTTTTCTACTTTCTGTTAATTCATAATCTTCTAATTTTGTTTCATCGATATTTCTTGAAAAATATGTTTTTATTCCTTTTATTATTGCTGGATATTTCTTTATCTCTTTTGGTTGAATTATCATATGCAAATGGTCGGGTAATATGACAATGGCATTTATTTCAAATTTTATTTTTTCCTTTGTTCTTCTAAATGAATCCCTTAATAAATCTATATTATCAATTAATATTGGTCTTCTTTTGTTTGTAACTATTGTTATAAATATTTTTGAATTTTCTATATATGCTCTTCTGTAGTTCATTTATGCAGTTTTTTTTAATTCTATTTTTGATTTCCTACCTTTTGATGTTGGGTTAAAACCCAACCTACGGACTTATGTATAGAAGCATATTTGCCTAGTGATAACCCTATTGCATTATTATAATAACCTTTATTATGATATGGATCGGCTTCATTTGTAATCCATTCTTGAAAATTTCCTGCAAATTTTACGTATTTATCTGAATGACGAGTTCTTAATAACGCATTTATATATATATGTCTAAATGCATCAATTTCATCAATTTGAGTATTCCAGTCATAATATTTACGAGCCACATCATTACCTTGTCTCCTTAAATAATCAGCATTATAATCTTCAAACACGTTACCTCCTTATTATAAAATATTCTGCAGTTTTCTCTCCATTAGATACATTATTATCATAGCTTCCACCCGTTATCAAAATTGTTTTGTTATCTTTTAAGAGAATAGCATTATAAAAATGCCTATTATATTTCATATTCCCTAAAAATTTTAAATCTGATGTTATTACATCAAATGAATAAATTCCTTTATTTTCATTATTACTAGAAGTCCCAATAAGCAAAAGCTTTGTATTATCGAAAACAATTGCTTTAAAATCAGGATTTAATTTAGTTGTTATAATTTTTTTAATTTTATTCTTATTTATATCTAATAATGCAATATTTAGATTTTTTTTATTTAAATTATCCGAAAAGGTTATTAAGACAGAATCATTTACCCTAATTGTTTTATGTATTTGCAAGTTATATATATTTCCAAGTTCATTACATGTAACATTATTTTTAGAAAATAATTCAATTCTATCCATTTTATATATTATATTATTTGTATAAAATAAAAACAGATTAGATGTTATTTTTACAATTTGAGAATTTTCATTAACTTCTGTATCAAAATATCCAGTGCTTATTACTTGTTTTATTGAAATATCATAAATTTGCCACCTTTTACTTATTTTATTGGGAGCAGACCATCCACCCCATATTAAGAATTGATTTTTATCTATAAAAGATATTTTAGGATGAATTATATTTTCATTTAATGCTATTTTAAATTTTAAACTAAAGTTTTCATTCGGGTTATAGCAATAAATATTATTTTTATCTGAATAAAAAACATAATTATCATCTGCATATAAAAGATAAGTGCCTAATAAATCTTTATTATAAATTTTAAACCTTTTATTTTTTTTTAAATATATTTCAGTAATTCCATAAGAAATATTATTCCCTAAAATTAGGACATTTCCATCCTCTAAATTCAAAGATAAATGATTTGAATGATATTGGTTCATCTTTGGCAATTCTTTAGTAATTATATTATTTAATTTATTAGAAATATAATTTTGAAAATTTACAAATAAAATAAGAAATAAACCTATAAATATAGAAATCATTAAGCTTATATATAAAATTTTATTTTGTAGGTTAGATTTTAACAAAATATTTTTCCACCAACGTTTCTGATTTTCACTGTTGCTTTTATTTTCTGTTTGATTATTCTCTATATTTTCTTTATTCTCGTCATTCATCTTAATTTCTTTATTCTATAACATTGTTCTCTTATTGTATATAATATATTTCTATTTATTTACATCTGGCTTTAAGTTCGTAGGTTGGGTTTTAACCCAACATTTTTCCACCATTTTTTATTGCATTCTTCTCTATTTTGATTTTCTTCTCGATTATTTTCTATATTCTTATTTTCTTCACTCATAGTATAAACCTTATTAAATGTCTTAAAACGCAAAATGCTGATATGGTCTTTACCACATCAGCTCTATCTTCTTTTTTTTAGAAAGCAAAATATCTCTTCAACTTCCCTCACTTATTTTAAAAATTAAAATCTTTTTCATCTTAACTCTTAAAATTTTTGTTATACTCTATATTACAATTTTTTTTTATTCTTGTATATATAAATCTTTGTGTTGAATTATAACAATAAAAAGAAGCCTTTATCGGCTTCTAAAGTATGGTCATATTTAAGTTAAGAGATATGATTAAGAGTTGCAGTTTTATTTATGTTTATTTTTCAACTGTTGAATATTCAGCAAGTTTAGTCTAAAAAAATATATTTGTCAAGTTATAACTTTAAATTAAAAGTATTAACTAAATTATCACCCATCTTAAATAATTCTTCTGTTATTTCCCTTATTTTCTCAGTATCAACAATTTGCTTATTCAATATTTCTTTTTTAAAAACAGAATGCATTTTTTTATATAAATCTTCGCCTTTTGGGGTAATATAAACTGATAAAACAACTTGTCTTTTACCTTTTATTTTCTTTTCTCTTTTTATCAATTCATCATCTTCTAATTTTGTTAAAATTTTACACAAATAAGACCTTTGCATACAAACTTTTTTTGCGATTTCCATTTGTATACACCCCGGATAAAAATATACTGTATCTAGTATAATATGTTCCTCATAACTAATTGGGAAGTTATAATCTTTAATAATTTTCCTTACATATTCTTTGCTTGCACGACTTATATACTCTGCTGCAAAAACTATAGAATTAGTATAAGGAAGACGTTTTTCATTCATACTTTACATATTAACATAAATTCAATAAAAAAAGACACTATTTTTATTTTAACCAGATTTTTATACTTGTAAAAAATAAAACTTATATCTTAATTCAGTTCACACAACTTGATTTTGAATACCTGGTTATTCCTCCATTTTCAACTGATGGTTCTAAAACTTTTTCCATTTTTGATACAAAAAGCGAAAAAGAATAACTGGACATTTTCCCTCTATACCAAACCGGCTGTGAATAAAGTGATATGTTTTCCAAAAAAGGTATTATCTTATCGGCTATATCAAGTACATAAGCAAAAGGAATTACATCAGAAGTATAATTTCTATTTTCTACTATCAAAGTTTCAATTTTTGATTTTTCTGCAACTTCCAAAAATTTTTTAAATCCTTCGATTTGAGCAAGAAATATTACACCTTGCTTATTTCTTTTTGGCATATTAAATAAACAAACTACAGAAATAAAAAGACAAATCATTGCATAAAACAAAATCATTATATTTTGAATAACTGAATTATATATTTTATATAAAACAAATATTGTAGGAATACCTACAAACATAGAACCCCAAAGAATGATAAACATTAATTTTTTTAATTTTTCTATATTTGTTTCATTAGAAAGAATCAATTGATATAAAAATGTCAAAACAACCATTATACCAACTACCGGGAATAACAATAAAAATGCATCTGGAGAAAAAAGTAAAGATAATGAATAATCACCTAATATATATATTATACTAGCAAATATTCCCAATATACAAAATATAAGAATAAACAACTTCTCAAAACTATTTGCTGTTTTATCAAAAATATATTTCTTTATATTATTCAAAGAAGAAATTATAGCAACACAATTACGATAAAAGCTCTTTGAAAACATTAAGTCCTCAATAGTGACAATATCGGAATTTTTAAATAATGCAGACATTAATCTTTTTTCATATGACTTTTGTCCATCATAATCCTTTAATTTACGAATGCTGAAACTAATGCCATCATCCTCTATTTCTAAATAACCTTTATTTGCCAAATATAAAACTAAAGATACTATTTCTTTGGAAGATGCAATACCTTTGTATTCTACTCCAATTTCAGCACTATTTTTATTTTTCGGAGGATAACAATTTATAATTGGAATTATTTTTTTATCGCGCCCAAAAATAAACCAAATTAAAAATGCTATAATTGTTAGAACTGATATGAATAAAAATATAAAATTTTTGTCTACAAATTTTATTTCTTTTACGAAATAAGAATTTGGCAATAAAATTCTTACCGATAAACCTTCTTTAGGTGATAATATTCTATTAACTTTTCCTGTTATAATCTTATTTTTTTCTACAAAATAGTTTAATTCTCTAATATTATACCCGTCCGAATCAATTCTACCAAGTGAAAAACTAGCTGCTTGGAGCAAATATATATATGGAACAGGAAGTTTTATTCTAAATTTTACATTATCAATTGTTGTATTCCAATTTCTATCAATAATATTAAAATAGAACAAGTCCGAAGCCTTTAAGAAATCATTACCCATTGTATATTTATACTTTATTTGATAATGTTTGGGACCCATTAATGTTTTAGAAGAATCCCCTATTTTCAATATAATAGAATTGTTGTTTTTTTGTAATAGATATGGTTCATTTATTTGAATATCAGAAATTACAACATCCTGATTTTTCTTTTGAACATCGTTATATAAAAACTGAGGTTTTATAGGAAAAACTCTTTTAAATTCACTTGATGGCGCTAAAAAAAACACATCAATATTCTCTGTAACATCAACCGTTCTATTTTTATGTACATTTAAATCTATATCATAACTTGTAATACAATAATTTTCAGCATTTGCACATAAAGAGAATAAAGTATTCATAAAAAATACAATAAAGAGTAGAACAACCTTTTTCATCAAAAATCCTTTAACCTAGTAATAATAGAATCATTATAACAGATTTTCAATGTATTATAAGTTAAAATACGTTGTAAAATAAAATTTCACAATATTATACATTATAACTTTTTAGTGTAAAATAATAAAAAAGAGGTAGTAGCTGTGTTAAACATTGCAAAAATTTATGATGCATCAAAAATATTAAGCGAAGTCGCAAGAAAAACAGATTTAATTCTTTCTAAAACATTATTAGAAGGACACGAAATTTATTTAAAGTCTGAAAATTTACAACTTACAGGTTCTTTCAAATTAAGAGGTGCATATTATAAAATATCCAAATTAACAGAAGAACAAAGACAAAAAGGTATTATTGCTTGCAGTGCAGGTAATCACGCCCAAGGTGTTGCTCTTGCCGCTCAAAAAAATAACATTAATGCGACTATTTTCATTCCGGCAACAGCTCCAATTTCAAAAGTAGAAGCAACAAGAAAATACGGTGCAAAAATAAAACTTATTGACGGAGTATATGATGATGCATACAATGCTGCTTGCAAATTTCAACAAGAAACAGGCGGGGAATTCATTCACCCGTTTAATGATGAAGATGTTATAGCAGGGCAAGGTACTATTGCTCTTGAACTTATACAACAACTTCCTGATATTGATGCCGTTATAGTTCCTATTGGAGGTGGCGGATTAATTTCCGGTATCGCATATACAATGAAACAATTAAAACCGAACTGCAAAGTATATGGTGTTCAGGCTCAAGGTGCAGGAAGTATGTATCAATCATACATAAACAAAAAAATTCTTGAATTACCTATAGTTCACACATTTGCTGATGGTACTGCAGTTAAAAAACCTGGCGAATTAACATTTGACTGCTGTATGAAATATGTTGACGATATTGTTACAGTTACTGATGATGAAGTTGCTTCTGCTATACTTGCACTTATGGAAAAGCAAAAACTTGTAGCGGAAGGTGCCGGTGCATTAAGCGTAGCTGCTGCTATGTTTAATAAACTTCCTTTAGCAAACAAAAAAACTGCTTGTATTGTTTCAGGCGGAAATATAGATGTTAATATTCTTTCAAGAGTTATAAACAGAGGTCTTTTAAAGGCAGGAAGACTATGTCATCTAACAATTGAACTACTTGATAAACCCGGACAATTAAGAGAAGTATCAACCATTATTGCAGAATATGGTGCTAACGTTATTAGAGTAAGACACAATCAAGGCGGTGAAAATACAGATATTAATGATTGTTTCTTAAAGATTTCAATGGAAACAAGAGATGCACAACATTTCGAAGAAATTCAAAAAGCATTAATTGCAAAAGGTTACAAAATTACTTCTTTTGAACAATAATTATTCAATTACCCATTTTTCTAATATATCTTGATTTATTCCGTCTAAAAATCTGGAAGGTTTAGAAAGTACCATATTTGTTGAATAATCAAACATATCTATCGGATATGTTATAGCAAGGTGAGTTTTGGCTCTGGTTACAGCAACATACATAAGTCTTAATTCTTCGTCCAAATCATCAGGAGAATTAAATGAATATAAAGAAGGAAAACGTCCATCCACAGCACCTATAATAAAAACAGCTTTATATTCAAGACCTTTTGCACTATGTATAGTAGAAAGTGTCAAAAATTCATCTTTTTGTGCACCGGAATCAATATCTGTAACAGATGTATCTGGCGGTTCTAACGCCAAGTCACTTAGAAAATCTTCTAAACTTGTATATTTTTCACTCAAAGCAAGAAAATGTTCTAAATCCTTTTCTCTTTTTGTATAGTCATCATATTTATCTTTAAGTATATTTTCATAATATTTCAATACATTTTGAACTACTTTTTTGGGGTTAAAAATATCCTTTTGATTATTATTTATTAAATCAGTAAGTTTTATTACCGCTTCGGGGTTTTTAACAGGAAGATTTTTATTTTTTATTTCACTATCATTAACTAAAATAGGCAATAGTTTATTTGCACTTTGATTACCTATTCCATCAAGTAAAAGAAGAATTCTTGTATAACTTATAATATCTGACGGATTTAAAATAACTCTTAAATGTGCAATTATATCTTTAATATGAGCAGCTTCAATAAATTTCATACCACCAAATTTTTTATATGGAATATTTCTTTTTGCGAGCTCTATTTCTAAGTTATATGTCATTCTTGCACTTCTGGCAAGAACACAAATATCATTTAAAGATAGATTCTCCTCTTCAACCAATTCCAACACTCTTTGAGATATAAACTCAGCTTCCATTTTCATATCATTTGCGCTTATTAATGCCGGTTTTATTGGGGATACAATATCTGAAAATAATGTTTTTGTATACTTTTCTTTTGCCTTCAATAATATCTCATTCGCTAATGATAATATATTTTGAGAACTCCTATAATTCTGTTCCAATTTTATAATTTTTGTATTATCAAACAACTGAGGAAATTCAAGAATATTCTTAAAATTTGCACCTCTAAATGAATATATACTTTGAGAATCATCACCTACTGCCATAACATTATTATGTTCGCTTGCCAAAAGTTTTACAATTTGTGCCTGAATAGTATTTGTATCCTGATATTCATCAACCATTATATATTTATATTGATTTGATAACTTCGTTCTTACTTCAGGATTACATTCAAGAAGAGTCTTTAGATATAATAATAAGTCATCATAATCCAAAATCGAATTTTTATGTTTATAGTTATTATATTCACATATAATTTCATTTATCTTTTCAATGCAGTGTTCAAACTGTTTATATTCGCAAAGAATAATATCTTCTGATGGAATATTTTTATTAACAGCTTTAGAATATATATCTAAAATAGTTCCTTTCTTTGGAAAACGTTTTTCTTGTTTTCCAATAATATTAGATCTTATATGATTTATAATATCCTCACTGTCGGCTCTATCGGTAATTGTAAAATTATTATTTAATTCTAATAGTGAAGAATATTTTCTTAAAATAACATTTGCAAAAGAGTGAAATGTTCCACCTGCTACTTGTTCACAACGAGAATCTAAAACTATAGCAGCACGAGATAACATTTCTTGTGCAGCTTTTTTTGTGAAAGTCAACAATAAAATATTTTTTGGATTTATACCATCTTCAATTAATCTTGCAACACGATAAGTAAGGGTTTTTGTCTTACCGCTGCCAGCACCAGCGATAACCAAAACCGAACCTTCTTTTTGTTTAACGGCTTCTAATTGAGGTGGATTTAATTCCTTTTCATAATCTACCTTATATATAACTTCTGAAGAAACTTTTTTTAAAGTATATTTTTTTACGGTTAAATTTTCCATATGAATATTATACGATTTAAATTATCAACTGAAAAGAAAATATAAGGAAAATATTTATATTAAAAATCAAACCTTAGGCAGTACAATTTCAAACTCGGTAATCTTTTCGTCAGAATTAACCAAATTTATATCAGCTCCTACTAACTTCATCTGCTCTTTACAAATAGCAAGACCAAGCCCATTACCTTTTTCCTTGGTTGTATAATCCTTTTCAAAAATCTTTGATTGATTTTCAGGTAAAATCATTTCACCATTATTTTTAACACTTATTTTTATTGTATCATTTTGTATTTCACAACTTATATTTACAATACAAGACTCATTACAAGCTTCTATAGCATTATAAATCAAATTAATTAAAGCACATTGAAGTTTAGTTTTATCTGTGGTCGTTATACAATCTTCAAAATCATCCATAGTAATATTAACACCAGCATTATTCGCCTTTTCTTGACACATTGAAATTGTATTCAAAATGATTTTCTTAAGACTTATTTCCGTTTTATATGGAGAAGCTAGACACCTTAAATCGGAAATTAAAGATGAAACATTTTCAGATGCCGTTGTTATATTTCTAATTGCATTATTTAAAGACTGCATAATTTCTTCGGATTCTTTTATATTCTGAATTCTTTTCTCCATAATTTTAGAATATAAATTAATAATAGAAAGATTATTTTTAATTTCATGGGAAATAAATCGTGCATTATTAGAAACTATTTCAGCAGTTTTAATTGTGTCATCAGCCGGCACAAGATTTTCTTTTTCCTTCTCTGCAAAAATAATATCTTCATTCTTTTCATTTAAAAGAGAAGCAATCATACCTATTGATTGGTTAAGAACTATATTTTCACGCCTATCGGGAGCATATTT
>CALUUL010000058.1 GCA_944323945.1 Candidatus Gastranaerophilales bacterium | reverse complement strand
TGTTTATCAAAATCCATAACAGCAATATAAGCATCTTCAAGATTTACGGCACCTGTATAAATACTCATACCAAGTTGGGTTGAAACATTCATTTTAACGAGAGTTTTGATTTCATCAATTGTAGAAATACCACCTGCTGCAATTAAAGTTTTTTTAGTAAGTTTTCTGATTTCTTTAATAGCTTCAATATCAGTACCTTGCATCATCCCTTCTTTATCTACAATAGTATATAGATATCCGGCACATAAATCATCAAATCTTTTAACATAATCAGCAGGAGTTGCTTCAACTTCTTTTGTCCAACCTTGCGTTGTCACTTTACCTTTTTTTGAATCAATAGCAACAATAACTTTATCTTTTGGCAATTTTGAAAGAAATTCTTCATTTGCGGCAGTACCTATAATAATTTGTTTTGCACCATTAGCAAGAATTCTTTTTGCTTTTTCCTTATCTCTAATTCCACCACCTACTCTGCAATGGGCGATTTTGCAGATTTCTTTAATAAGAGCTTCATTGTCCCCCTTATTCATAGCAGCATCTAAATCTATTACACTAATTTCTCCGAAACGTGAATAATATTTTGCAAGTTCTAATACATTTTCTCTTTCTAATACCTTTTCTTTTCCTTGTCTTAATTGGACAGCTTTACCATCCATTAAGTCAATGCTTGGAATAATCATATTTCGCCCTTTCTTTTTCCTATTTAAATTATAGGTTAAACATATTTACTTTCAAAATCCTTTTTATTTACTAAGATTTTTGAATTATAATTATAAAGTAGAAATTGGAGGCATAGTAAAATGAAAGTTCTTGTAGGAATGTCAGGTGGAGTCGATTCCACAGTCGCTGCACTTTTACTAAAAGAACATGGTTATGAAGTAATAGGTGCAACTATGTCACAATGGGGCAGTAGTGATTTTTTTAATGCATTAAATAAAAAAATAACAAATCAAGATACAAAAATCTCAACTCATTCAGCTTGCCTTTGCCCTAATAAAGAAGAAGATATAAATCAAACTAAAAAAATTGCAGAAAAACTCGGAATAGAGTTTCACGTCATCGATTGTTCAAAAGAGTATGAAGAAATAGTTATAAATTATTTTAAGAAAGAATATATGGAAGGACGCACCCCAAACCCTTGCGTATGCTGCAACAGATATATAAAATTCGGAATATTTCCTGAACTTGTGAGAAAAGCAGGTATTCAATTTGATAAGTTTGCAACTGGTCATTATGCACAAATAATAAAGGAAAATAACAGATACATATTAAAAAGAGGAATTAATCCAAAGAAAGACCAATCATATTTTTTATATGGATTAACACAAGAACAGCTTTCAAAAACAATAATGCCACTTGGAACATACACAAAAGAACAAATTAGAGAAATCGCAAGAGAACACGGATTAATTGTAGCAGATAAACCCGACAGCCAAGATTTTTATAATGGCGACTACAATGATATTCTTAATGAAAAACCAAAAAAAGGTAATATTGTTGATATTAAAGGGAATGTATTAGGAACTCACCAAGGTTTTTGGAACTATACAATAGGACAAAGAAAAGGAATCGGAGTTGCAGCAAGTGCCCCATTGTATGTTATAGAATTAAGAAAAGATACAAATGAAGTTGTTGTAGCATTTAAAGAAGATTCTTTAAACAAAGGTTTGATAGCCTCTGAAATTAATTTTTCAGCTATAGAAAACCTAACTACTCCAATAAGTTGTCAAGTAAAAATAAGATCTTCACAAGAGCCAAAACCTGCAACAATAAAACCATTGGAAAACGGGAATATAGAAGTCTTGTTTGATGATATGCAGCCTCCGATAGCAACAGGTCAATCAGCAGTTTTTTATGACGGAGAAACCGTACTTGGCGGAGGCATTATAGAAAGTGTATTTTAATGAATAAAGAAGAACTTTTAAAACTATATAATTCTGATTTAGAACAACTTTTAGAGAAAGCTTCAAAATATATAAAAAATGAAGTGGAATTTTGTTCACTAATCAATGCAAGAAGCGGAAAATGTTCACAAGATTGTAAATACTGTGCACAAAGCGCACATTATAGGACTGATATAGAGGAATATCCTTTAATTTCAAAAAAAGAAGTCATAAAAGCGGCAGAAGAAGCAAAAAACAATGGTGTTATCAGATTTGCAGTTGTAACTTCCGGGAAATCTCCCGATGAAGAAAATTTTGATAAAATCCTTGGATTTATTGATGAACTAAATAAAATTGAAGGAATAAGAAGCTGTGCTTCAATAGGCATTTTAAATGAAGAACAAGCAAAAGAACTTTCTAAGCACGGACTTAAAAGATTCCATCATAATATAAATACGTCAGAATCCTATTATAAAGACATATGTACTACACACACATGGCAAGATAGATTAAATACCTGTAAACTGGTAAAAAAATACGGGATGGAGTTATGCTGCGGAGTAATTCTCGGCATGGGTGAAACTGTTGAACAAAGAATAGAAATGGCAATCGAATTAAGTGAAATAGAACCTGAATCTATACCAATTAACATATTAATGCCAATTCCAAAGACTCCTTTTGAAAATTATAATAATAAAATAGATGAAGAAAATATTCTAAGAACCCTTGCAATATTCAAAATAGCAAATCCAAAATCTATTATAAGATTTTGTGGCGGCAGAATGAAATTATCTGATAGAAATCAAGAACTTGCACTAAAAACTTGTGTCGAAGGCATTTTAACTGGCAATTACCTTACAACAACAGGTAAAAGCCCACAAGAAGATATTAATACACTTAAAAAACTAAACAAAAATTTGAGAAAGGTGTAATAATGAAAATTTATAACAATTTAATTGAATTAATAGGAAATACTCCTCTTGTAAGAATAAACAAATTAAATACAGGTTATAGTGATATTGCAGCAAAAGTTGAATTTTTCAACCCTGCAGGTTCAATAAAAGACAGAGCTGCTTTAAGTATGATAGAAGAAGCGGAGAAAAAAGGATTAATTGAAGCAGGAAAAACAACAATAATAGAGCCTACAAGTGGAAATACAGGAATAGGACTTGCACTTGTTTGCCTATTAAAAGGATATAAACTTATACTTACCATGCCTGATTCAATGAGTAAAGAAAGACGAGATATTCTAAAAGCATATGGGGCAGAATTAGTTCTAACTGATGGAACAAAAGGAATGCAAGGAGCGGTTGATGAAGCAGAAAGACTTCATAAAGAGAATAAAAACTCGTTTATCCCACAGCAATTCAACAATCCTGCAAACCCTAAAATTCATTATGAAACAACTGCAGAAGAAATTTGGAATGATACAGATGGAAAAGTTGATATTATTGTAGCCGGTGTTGGTACAGGCGGAACCATTTCCGGAATTGCAAAAAAACTAAAAGAAAAAAATCCTAACGTTAAAGCCATAGCAGTAGAACCATATTCATCCCCTGTTATAACACAAGGGAAAGCAGGTGCACATCAAATACAAGGAATCGGTGCAAATTTTATACCAAAGAATTATAATGCAGATTTAATTGATGAAGTTATAACAGTAAAAAATGAAGACGCTGTAAGTACTGCAAGAAATTTAGCCGATAAAGAAGGTATCTTTGCGGGAATTTCCTCTGGAGCTGCGTTACACGCCGCAATTGAATTATCACAAAGACAAGAAAATAAAGGAAAATTAATTGTAGTCATTCTACCTGATACCGGTATGAGATACCTTTCAAGTGTGATGTTTCAAGATTAATATAAGACATAAAATACTATTAAATATGTTTCAAAAGATTTTCAATAGTTGAAGAACAATGTTCAGCCATGTCCTCTTCAACAAATTCATGGTCTTTTGCTGCATTATCATCTGCCAAATCAGAAATTGCTCTTACAATAACACAAGGTACTTTATTTAAGTTTGCAGTTTGGGCAATAGCAGCTCCTTCCATCTCAACGGCTAAAGCATTAAACATCTTTTTTATTTGTAATTTCTTATCCAAAGAAGAAACAAAACAATCACCTGAAGCAATAACTCCTTTATGATATCTGATATTTGGAGCAGTATGCTGAAGTGCTTTTTCAAATTCATTAATTAACTTTGCATCAGAATAAAATTTTGTAGGTTTATCTTTATCAATACCTGTACACATATAGCCTAAAGCATAACCAATAGCAGTAACATCAAAATCATATTGAACAAATTCTGTTCCTATAACAATATCTCCAACCTGCATATTTTCACCCAAGCCACCTGCTATACCTGTATTAATAATAAAATCAGGATTGAATTTATCTATAATATATTGAACACAAATAGCAGAATTAACTTTACCAACACCACTTTGAACTAAAATAACTTTATGAGAATTAAGTTCACCTATAAAAAAAGTACGAGTGCCGACTATTAATTTTTCAAGATTTTGAAGTTTAGATTTTAAGCTGTTAACCTCACACTCCATAGCACCAATAATTCCAAAAGTATATTTATTCTGCATATTTCATTTTCTCCACCGTCCAGTTTTTTAATACATCTGCCATATCAATTGCAATCTCTTTTGCACCTTGAAGATTATGTTCTAAATAATTACCGCATTCTTGTTTTTTTGTACCTGGAATTTCACCTTCAAAATTCTTTATAAACTCAAAACAATCCTTAATTATTTTTAAAGCATCATTATGACTTATTGCATCACGAACAAGAAAATAAAAACCTGTTCGACATCCCATAGGACCAATATAAACAACATTTTGGGCAAATTCAGTATTTCTTGCATAAGTTGCAAACAAATGTTCAAATGTATGCATTGCAGCATTTTCTAAATAATCATTATTATTTGGTTTTTTCATTCTTATATCATAAGTAACAATGTCACCATCAATTCTTGAAATATACATTCCTTTTTCCAAAACATCATGGTTCACAGTAAAACTTGCAATTTTTTTCATTTTAGAACTCCTGATAATAAAAAAGCCTCGTTCCCGAGGCTTAAAATGGTGCGTCTGGCGCGATTCGAACGCGCGACCTATCCCTTAAAAGGGGAGTGCTCTACCTGCTGAGCTACAGACGCATTTGTCTTACTTCTCTATTAACATAACAAGAACATATTTTAGAGTCAACAAGTTTTTTTATTTTTATTCAAAAAATAAAAAGTGACTTTTTTAAAAAGCCACATAGATTTCTGTTATGGAATAAATAAGTAGTATTTAGAGTTTTTCAATTCCGAAAGATTAAAATAAATTTCAATTCCTCGTACTATTTAAAACGAGGAAAAAATAAAAAAGTTCAAATTTATTTTAAATTTGAACTGATTTTTCTAAGTTATAAAAAAGAGTGCTTTTTAATCGCACTCTTTAAACTAATTAAAATTATTTAAACGGATTTTCCAACATTATGGTTTGTTCTCTATCCGGACCAACACTCACAATTTTTATTGGAATACCAACCAATTCTTCAAGCTTTTTCAAATAAGCTTTAGCATTTTCGGGTAAATCTTCCATTTTTTTAGATTTTGTAATATCAGTCTTCCAGCCTTTATAAGTTTCATAGACAGGCTCTAAGTATTTATGCATATTTATATTAGTCGGATAATCTTTATAAATTTTTCCGTCTCGTTTATCTTTATATGCAACACAAACTTTTAATTCATCAAAAGTATCAAAAACATCAAGTTTTGTTATTGCCATTTCGGTTAAACCGCCAACAAGAACACAATATCTTGAAAGAACAGCATCAAACCAACCGCAACGTCTTGGACGTCCTGTAGTTGTACCAAATTCACCGCCGATTGTTCTAATTTTTTCACCTGTTTCATCTAATAATTCCGTAACAAAAGGACCTTCTCCAACTCTTGTAATATATGCTTTTGTGACACCTATTACATTCTTTATATTAGTAGGTCCAATACCTGAACCTGTTGCAGCGCCACCGCCAATAGGACTTGAACTTGTTACATAAGGATAAGTGCCATAGTCTATATCAAGCATTATTCCTTGTGCACCTTCAAAAAGAATTTTTTTGTCTTCTTTTAATGCACTTGTTAATTTATCAACCCAATTTTCACAAACATAAGGTTTGAAGATTTCTGCATACTTTCTGCAATGTTCAAGCATTTCTTCTTTTGAATACGTTTTTGTTCCATAAACTTTTTCAAGCATTTTATTTTTTAATGGGAGTATGGCATCTAAACGAATATTTAACAGTTCTTCATCATATAAATCTTGTATTTTTAAACCATATCTACCTATTTTATCTGAATATGTAGGACCTATTCCTTTTTTTGTTGTTCCTATTTTATTTTTTCCTGAAGTATTCTCACTAATTCCATCTATATCAATATGATAAGGAAGAGTAATAGTAGCTAAAGGGCTTATTTTAAGTGTAGAAAGGTTTACACCTCTTTCAATAAGTTCTTGAGTTTCTTTCAAAAAAGTTTCAGGATGAATAACTGTACCTGCACCAATAAAACAGAACTTATTATCATATAAAACACCCGATGGTATCAAATGGAATTTGTAAGTTTCGTTATTTGCAACAACAGTATGACCGGCATTACAACCGCCTTGATAACGAATAATAACATCAGCATACTCTGCCAAAAGGTCAGTAATTTTAGCTTTTCCCTCATCTCCCCATTGAGCACCGACAACTACAGTATTTTTCATATTATGTCCTTTCTTAGACATGGCTCTTACCCATTTATTATAAACCAAAAGCTAATGTTTATAGAAACAAAGTGTAAAGATATGTATTAAGAAATAGCAAAAACCAAAATATTTAATTATTTAAGGATTATAAAATCAATAATCTAAAATAAGTGTTTTTCTAATAAGTGTTTAAATTGTACTTCAAACACTTAAAAACATTTTGCTTGTGTTTTTTTAATATAAAAACCTATTTTTAAACAAAAAAAAGCCACTTTTCAGTGGTCTATTTCTGCATCCTAATGGTCTCTTTTGTGTTTATTATTTAGGAGTTTATATGTGTTCGGGGTTGTAATGTTTCGTTTAGTGTATTGCTTACACTTAAATCTTACATTATCATTATGACATATATTATTCTTATGTCAAGTGTTATTTTTTTATAATATTACAAATTGTAAATACAAATTTATTGTAAAGCCAAAAGCCTTTTATATTCGGATTTTAAGACTTCTTTATTTTTTGGATACAAAATAAAATCCCAAGGCAATTCATCTTCTATACTTACTTCTTTTAAAACAATTTCATCAGAAGGTTTTAATTTATTATTTTTTTCAAAATCTTTATACACAGACTTAAAAGCCCCAATATTTCCACCTTGATTAAATACTTCTATTAAATAAGGATTAAGTGTTCTATCACCTCTTGAAAGAAGAGACTGTATATAATCCCATTTTACACTGCTTGTTCTGGCTTTTATTCCAATTTTGGCAAATTCTTTTTTTATATATTCGTTTTTCTTTTCGAGAATTTTTATATTTTCACGAGCTGCAAATTGAAAAGGAGTATGAGCTTTTTGAACAAATGTTGAAAAACTTGGCGTTATTATAAAACCTCTATATTTTTGTTTTATTTCTTTGCATAAATTTACAAATTCATCCAAATCTTCATAAGTTTCAGTAGGGAGTCCGATAATTCCATACATTTTAACCCCGGTAAAACCGTGTTTAACCATTTTATCTATAATACATAATATATCTTCTTTATTAAGGTGTTTATTAATTACTTTCCTTAATCTTTCACTTCCTGCTTCAACTGCTATTGTTGCAGATTTTTGTCCGCATTTATGAAGCATTTCAAGTACAGTATCCGAAACATAATCAGCTCTTAAAGATGATACTGTTACCTCAAGTTTCATGCCTGAATCCACTTTATCAATAATATATTGACAAATATCATCAATCTTTGGATGAGAGCATATTAAAGCGCCGAGCAAAGCAATTTTATTGGTATGTTCTAACCCTAAATCAATTTGTTTAATAATTTCTTCAAATGGTGAAAATCTAACAGGATTATTAATAAATGAAGTCAGACAAAAAGCACAACTTTGAGGACATCCCCTTTCAACTTCTACTATAAAAGTATCAGAAAAAAAACTATTTTCTGTTAAGATTGGTGTTGATACACAAAAATCCAAACAAGCAGAAGATTTTTTAACAAAATACCCTTCTTTTTTGAAAGATGGAATATAAACCCCCTCTACCTTTGATAAAAGTTTAAGTTTTTCTGACTTAGATTTATCTTTATTATTTCGAAGTATTTCATATATTTTATTTATATTATTTTCGGAATCACCAATTGTAATGAAATCAAAAAATTCAGCAAATGGCTCAGGATTAGCACTCACAACAGGACCGCCGGCCGAAATCAATGGGTATGATTCGTCTCTGTCTTTAGCCCCAAAAGGAATATCATAAGTTTTTAATATATTTAAAATTCCAAGATAATCAAGTTCAAAAGAAAAAGAAAACGCCATAACATCAACACTTGATGGCCTTATTTGTGTCTTTTGAGTATCAGTAAAGATTCTCTCGGCAAAGATACCCTCCATCGTACTTATTTGCTTAAAAACCGTAAGAAAACCTAAAGCGGACATTCCGAAATTATATACAGCAGGAAAACAACACCAAACATTTAAATCAGCATCGTTTTCTTTATTCTGTACATACAAATAAGTTTCAGACATTACTTTAATTCTTCTTCCATCTTTTCTTGTCTTCCGTTAATTGTTTTAAGATATAACTCATCAAACAATGTTAATAACAATGCAGCGATGGCTGGCGAGAGTATAACACCCCATACGCCAAGAAATTGTGCAGATATAAGGAATGCAAATATAATTATCAAAGGATGTAAATCTAAAAACTTACCAAAAACAAGTGGCCTTACAAAATTATTTGATACCCATTGTGCAGCGAGGTAAACAACCACAGTCAAAATAATGATAAGCCAGCCTTGTTGAGATGCACATAGAATTCCTAAAATAAATGCAACTGTTGGACCTACTATCGGAACAATATCTAAAATACCGGCAATTAAGCCCAATAATACTGCATATTGAACTTTTAGAATCATTAAACCAATAGCTGTAAATATTGCAACTGTTGACATTGATAAGACCTGTGCTATCACATATCCACCTACTTTATGTTCAATATTTTCATAAACTTCTTTGGCTCTTTTTTTCATCTTTGGCGGAAAAATAAGAACAATTGCATCTCTTACAAGATTTTTTTCATTAACCATATAAAAAACAATAACACCCATTGTAATTACAATTGTTATTGCCTCCATAAAAGCAACAGTAAAGTTTATTGATTTATTTACAATTCCAGATGCCATTTGAGAAGATGTATTTGTCAATGCATTAATATCAACATATTCAATTATCGGTTTCCCCATAATTGTTTTATTACTCATAAAATCTATAATATTTTTTATGAAAAGTGGGATATTATTAAAAACTTGCTGAATTTCTTTTATTGAAATTGAAACAATTGGGATTAAAAAAAGCACAGCCACCAGAATAGCACCTGTGATAACAATTGTAGAAGCCAAAGAACGAGGCATTTTAGTGCTTAATTTATCGACTGCAGGATTTAATGAACAAGCCAATACAAATGATGCAAAAATAAGAAGTGCTATTTCTTTCATTTGCATAATTAGTAATATTATTAATATAGCTGCCACAACAAACATTGTATTTTTGAGATAAACAGGCTTATTCCAAAACATTTGAGTCTCCTTTTTTGCAAAGATTATATCATATTAAATGAACAAAGTAATTAATCAATAAAATTAGTAAAGATATACAAATAATTATAAGATATTTTTACTATTATATGTGTTTATATTAAAATATTAATCGGTAAATATGTAATAGGTGGATATTATGACAGAAGCTACAAAAAAGGATTATAAGGACAGTATAAATTTACCTAAAACTTCATTAGAGATGAGAGCAAATGCAGCTCAAAAAGAGCCTTTGACTCAAAAGTTTTGGGAAGATAACAAAATTTATGAAAAAAGTATTAATCAAAGAGACAAAAAAAATAAATTTATTCTTCATGATGGTCCGCCATACTTAAGTTCAGATAAAATTCATATCGGTACAGCTTTAAATAAAATTTTAAAAGATATAATACTTAAATATAAAGC
>CALUUL010000057.1 GCA_944323945.1 Candidatus Gastranaerophilales bacterium | reverse complement strand
TCTTTTCAATCATTATTCTCCCCCCCTAAACAGCCTTACGCACTCGTCATAGGCTTTGTAAAAGTTGGCTTCGGTTAAGTCCATTGATAGAATTATATTGGTTGTTCCATTAACTCTTAATAAAATTTTAAAATTTATAATAAACAACTCATATTCTTCGTTGTATTTAGACCTAAATTTAATTCTTTTTTCGCTTAAAAACTCTCCCCAAGTTAAGAACGGCAGTGTTTCAGTGCGTGTAATGTTTGCGTGGTGCAAGTAGTGTTCAGCTTCGGCTTTGGTTTTAAATAAATATCTTAATGGATAATGCCAATCACAATTTATAGTTAAAGAAGGTTCTTTTTCGCCATATGCATAAATTAAGTCTTCTATCCTATAATCATTATCTTTTGGAAAATACAATTCTTCTATTTCTTTATGCGATTGATATATACACCACACACTCTCGCCTTTCTCAATGGCTTTTAAAATCTCTTGTTTTGTCATAAGTCACTCCTATTAAACATCTCTACAATTAGGCATATTGTTTTTTAACAGCCATTCTTTTTCTTTTTGATTTATTTGACAAACACTCACAATAAGCATTTTAGGATATACTTCAACAAATCTCATCATTGCTTCAAGTTTGTTTTCTACTCCGTTTACTATCGTTCTCTGTCTTGTATCTGAATTATCAATTCCAACTATAAAATAACTTTTTTTCATTTCTCCTCCAATATTTTGTAAAATTTTGCAAGCGCTTTCTGCGATGAAATGTTATCTTTTTTTAGCGTAATATTCAAATATCTCTCAATGATGTGATTGAGTTCTTTTCGTATGTTGTTAGCACCTTTCTTCAAACCATCATGATAACCTTTTGCTGGCAGAAAGTCTGCAATTTGAGTTTTGCCTGCACCCTGCCCACCAGCAGTTTTGTTTCGCATTTGGTAACCCGCACGCTGACACTCCTTGATATAAAATTGCTCATTCTCATTAAGTTCGCTTTCGGCACATTTAATTGTTATCACCCTGTATCCAGTCGGATTATCATCGGAATACCAACCATGACTCTTTAAACTTAAATCAATCCACAAATGCTCTCGCATGTGCTGTGCAAGTCTTGATAAAAGGTGCTTGGTTTGTCCCACATAGGCGTATTTGATGCCATCTTCAATTCTTGATAAGATGTAAATTCCGCAATCTTCAGTTAAACTTGGGAACATTGCTTTAAGTTTCTTTTTGTTCTTACTGTCGATTGCCATAATCTGCCGTATATCCATTTTTACCTCCATAAATTTGATAAGATTTCCATGTTTTTTAATTCAGTTCTTAACTTTGCAATTTTTCTAAAAAATGTTCGTAAATTCATATTTAGTTCTTTTGCAGAGTCAACCACTCGCTTTGTGAAATATAACATCAAAATTTGCTGTTCTTTTTCAGTTAATGAGTTTTTGAATTTTTTAAAGTTATAGTAAAAGTCCATATCCACATTGCCTTTGACTTTGATAAAATGTTTTTGTTTAAATTCTGGGCACTCTCTAACAAAGTAACTTTCAAAACTTTCATGTGGCGAATTTTTTATCATTCTTCTTTCCGCAGTCCAGCCTTCAACCGGCTCAAATGATTTACTCCACGAACAGTCACTACAAGAATTTTGACACTTCCAACATAAACTTTCTTCCATAGCGCCTCCTAAAACGGCAACTCGCCATCATCTTCAATCGGTTCAAGTTCTGCCTTTATTTGTTCCATTTTTGGTGGAGAAGATTTTTCCTTTTCAGTAAACTTAAAAATATCGCCTTTATATGTCATTCGAATTGTTCTCAATGCGCCATTTCTAAATTTGCCGATGATTAGGTCTATGTTCTTTATCTCTTCTGCTCGCCCGGATTTGGAGTGAAGAAACATAACGATGTCGGCATTGTTTTCAATCTCGCCACTTTCTCGAAGGTCGGCAAGTGTCGGCTCTCTATCTTCGTTATCAAGTTGACGATTTAACTGACAAAGAGCAATTACTGGAACATTCAACTCTCTCGCCATAACTTTAAGCCCTCGTGCAATCTCTCCAACATCTTGAAAACGATTACCAGACTTTTCTTGCGGCTTAATGAATTGAAGATAGTCAACAACAATAAGGTCTAACCCTTCTCTGCGTTTTAACCGTTTTGCTTTAAGTATCATACTTTGCACTGTGTTTGTTGAGTCATCATCGATAAAGATTTTGCTTTCAACGAGTGCGTTCTTTATGTTCTCAACCGCTTTAAACTTATTCCCTAGATTGCCAGACTTCAAGTCAAAATTTGGAACTTCAGCATTTAAACTAAATAACCTTTCCATGATTTGGCTATTTGGCATTTCAAGTGAGAAAAAGGCAATTTTCTTCTTTTGGTTAAGCGCCGAGTGACTTATCACATTCAAAGCAAATGCAGTTTTGCCAACACCTGCCCTTGCCGCAACAACTACCAAATCACTCTTTTGCAGTCCCCAAAGACACTTGTCTAAGCACTTAAATCCTGTTTCAAGTCCAAACTCATCATGCTCGCCATTTATTCGCTTTTTAATTCTCTCAAAGACTTTTTTAGTTGCATCGGCAATCGGTTCACACTCGGCAGTCAAACCACCCTCTGTCACCTTTGTAAGTTCATCCTGTAAAATTGAAATCACGGCATCGGCATTCTTTCCACTTTTGATTAAGTCAACACCAAGACTGCAAATATTCTCTGTCTTGCGCAAGTTCGAATAGTCTTTCACAAGTTTTAAATAATACTTGTAGTTCGCTTTACTTGGAATGATGTTTGAAAAGGCAATCAATTTGCTCATATAATCAGATTTTTCGCCCTGTCTTTCGAAAAGGTCAGCAACTGAAACGATGTCAATTTTAATGCCCCTATCAAACAATGCTTTCATAACTTGAAAAAACTTTTTGTTCTCATCAAAATAGAAGTCTTGTATTGTGAGCACTTGCATAATCTCTTCTGTGACTTCAAAATCTCCATCATCGATAAGTAAGCACCCAAGAATGCATTGTTCTGCTTCCAAGTTATTTATCTGGCTTAATCTTTGAGGCACTAACTCTTTTTTAGTTCGCATAAGGAATCGCCTCCTTATCTGCCGATTTTTTGCCATGGTTAAATCTATCAAATAAGCCTTGATAACAATTTGCTATTGAATAGTCAAGTATTTCTAGTGCCTCTTCCTTTGTTCGTGCATACTTGCGTAGTTTTTGTATGCAACTATCAAGAGTAGATTTGGTTCTTATAGCCTTATTCTTACCCATAGCCTTTCTCATTTCTGCATAGTCTTTAAATTTCTGACAAACCTCACTATCGCTAAAACTACCTTCAATGAAAGAGTAGAGTTCACTATCCGTAAGGATGGTGTTTTTTTCTTTATTTATTTCTTTTTTTATATCTTCTTTTTCTTCTTCATATTCTATAATCTGATTGCTTTGCGGTTTGCTTTCATTGTTGCTTGATGTTTTGCTTGTGTTTTTGCTACCTACTTTGCTTGATGTTTTGCTTGTTTGTTCGCTTGTATGTTTGCTTGTTGCTTTGCCACCCATTGCACCGCTTTCTTGCTTCTTTTTAGAAGAGTCAATATATGGTTTTATGAGAATAAAAACCGACTTTTGAATACCTTTTAAGTGATTAGGTTCTACGCCTTCCATTGCGTAGTCTACAATTGCCTTATAAACTGCACCTTGTTGGTCAGTTGGTAATTCTTTAATTGCTTCATAATACGATGCAAAAAATATAAAATTTCTCACTTATCCACCTCATAAATATCTACATGACAATAGTCAGAGCCTTTGATGTTTAAATCGGTATCATTATTTTGAATAGTAAACTGCCCTTCAACAGCAAAGACTATATCCTCTATCCACGACTTTTTGATTTTCTTACGCTCGGTTTTGCCATTCCATTTTTTAAATTCGGCTACAAATTTTTTCTTCATACAACCTCCTAGAACGGTAAACTGTCATCATCTTCAATTTCAGTTAATTCTGGCTGTAAATCTTCAACTGTTTTTGAGCTGTTTTCTTTGATAATAAAGTCAGCAGTAAGTGAATAATAGGTCTTGCCATCTTTCTTTGTGGTTTTAAATTCTCCACCGGCTAAAATATGGTCGCCTTTTTTAATGTCCGCCGGTTTTCTTCCCCAAACGGAAACATTGATTATTGCGGCATCTTTACTCGGTGAAACACCGACTTCAAAGAATTTTCTTCCGTCAAATTCTTTCTCTTTCATGTCTCCTACAACATATCCTGTGACGATTGTGTCTTTCTTGTTATCTCTTTTTATAAACATCTTTTATTCCTCCTTTTTGTAACCCTTAAGATTTTCAATTTCAATTGGTGTAAGGGTTTCAATTCCCAACTGCTTAGCCTCTTCTATCGTGCCATCAATAAGCCTTGCCATTTCAGCGCTGTCGAGAGTGTGCGTTTCTTTATAAATTAAATATTTCACAAAGGTTTTGTTGTTCTCAACGCATACGCCTATCGGCTTTGCATATTTGAAATATTGTGTTATAGGAATTTCTTTTAAAGCCTTAAAACCTGCTTTTAAACCTTTCTCATCTTTTGCTATAGTTCCATAATCAAAAACAAGTTGAGTTTTGACTTCATCTGCAGACTTTTTCAAGGTTTTGGCAATTTTGTCAACAAGAACATGAAAATATGCGTTTGCATCTAAACTTCTTCTCTTTCTATAAGGCTTAATCTCGCAGATATATGGCTTATCTTTTAACTCAGGTAATATATTCATTAGTTCATTTTGAACTGCCAATATATCTGCTTGTCCTTTTAAAATAACTTCCATAGTTAATCCTTTAATTTAATTCTAACTTGTGCTTTAACTGGTGTTGTTTTGGTAAATTGTTTTGCTATTTCTGGCAATTCTTCTCTTAACCTTTTTTGGTCAAGACTATCTCTTGTTGTTGGTGCAATATATGTGATTTTAAAATAGTCATTTTCAATAAATGGAAGTCCTGTCTCTTCAAATTTTTCTATCAAAAAATCTTTTAACGATTCTTCCATCTCTTCGAGTTGCTTTTTTCTTTCAGTAAGTGCTTTAAGTTCAGATTGAACCGTAATTAACTTTTCACAAGATGTTGCATCTATTTCAAATGTCTTTCTTTCATACAAAATGCTATTTCTTTCACAGTCCAACAATTTTTCTATTTCTTCTCTTGCAATAGGCTTTAATTCGACTATCTTGCAAGTATGGTCGTCTGGAAAATGAAAACAAAGATATTTATCAAAAGACTCGTTCATTAAGTAGGCATATAAACTTAATTGCCAAGCAACTGCTTCTCTGTGAAGACTGCTTGTTGTCTTGAAATCTCCAATAAAGGTTTGTCCTTTGATAAGACCAGCAACATCCACTGTGCCAGCAATTTCATCGTTCCAAACCATAAATTCGCTTTTGCTAGGAAGAATATCTTCACACACACATTGCTCGTAAAATGCTTCAAATTCTCCTGTAAAGCCTACTTGTTTATGGTTGATGTATTGTTCAAGTTCTTCGTGAATAACTTTGCCTCGTTCAGCTTTTAATTTAAGAACTTCACTATCAATGTTTGAGTAATCCGGGGAAAGCCCGTGTTTCTTTAATAATTGTGTAACTGAAACAAGATCGATTTCTTCTCCATTTTCTTTTATAAGTGTATAGGAGTGATTCTCTTCATTAAATTTAAGCTTGTCCATTAGAATCCTCCTTCTTTGACTTACTAGCAAGTTCTATAGCTTTTCTTTGTTTTTTTATTGCTTCTTCAGCTTGAGAATACAAAACATCTTTAACGAGTTCAACTTTATAATATTTGGCCATATTTTCTAATCGCTTATCATCAAAACCAAGTTTTCTTAATTCCTCAATTTGTTCTTTCGTGATAAGTTTTTCATCTTTAGGTTTCATATTTGGGTCATCTGGATCTTCTCCGTCATCTAAGGCAAAAAGTCCATTCAAAGCATACTTCCTTGCATAAGAACTTGTAGAACCTGTTGTTTGACTCTCATCCATTTTTGCTTTTGGTTTTTCTGGTTCTCTTGCTAAAGCAGATACCTTAATTTCATTTTCACCATCGGTTAAAATTGCATTTGCCTTAATGTAAACTCTGTCTCCAAGTTGTTCTAGTTCATCATTTAACAATAAAACCAAATTGTGTTCTTTTAATAGCGGTTTAACAGCAAGCAATATATCTTCACAAGATCTATAATTGAAATTAGCAAATTCATTATGTTTGTTCTTTTCAACCTTTAATTTGTTTTGAATATCCGCTAATTTCCCATAAATGTTTGTTATTGGCATTTTGACACCTCCAAAATCTCTTTTATGGTTTTATCACCATATTGTTCTTTCAATTTGTTAATTTGAATTATGATTTCGGCAGGTTTGCCAATAAAAATTAAATTTTTCATAAACTCCTCCTAAAATATTGATTTTTTTAATGATTTTGTGGTATAATTCTCTAAGAGATATTTTCTATCGTATCTCTTGTTGGAAGACAATGCTCTCACCTTGGGAACTTTGAGCATTGTCTTTTTTTATTGGCCTATTAAGCCACGCGAGATAATCGCCTTTTGTGACTCTGCCTTGAAAATTTAAGCTGTCGGAATATGCTTTAATTGAGCGAATGATTGAATAAGCCTTAGCAGTTCCACAGTTAAAAATCTTCTTGATGTCATCTTTGTCTAAATATGCTTTTTCTTCCATAAACCTCACCTCCTTTTAATTTGATTTTTTGAAAAGATTGTGCTATACTCCTACAAAGGAGTTTTTTATGAATCAATTTCAAACTAAACTTGAAGATTTAAGAATAGAATATGCTTCAAATTCTTACAAAGAAATGGAATTAGAAATACCTGTTTTTTGTCCAATATGTGGATTTTCTCATAACGCAAGTTTTTTAAAAAACTTCTTCTATCGTAAAAAGGAAGGTATTTCTATTGCTGCTTTTTTCACATGTCCTAATTGTTTATCTACATACTGTGTGAACTATTTAATTCCGCAGAACTCTGTGCGTTATATTGATAACCCCTCTATCTTTAAAAGTGCTCATTTAAAAAGCATTATTCCAAATGAACAACAAGCAAAATCCTTTCCATTTGATGATGTTGTTTTGATTTCCAATAGAGCAAATGAAGTTTTTAAACAATCACAAAAAGCAGAATTATCAGGACTTGATGAAATTTCTGGAATGGGTTATCGTAAATGCCTAGAAATTCTAATTAAAGATTACTTGATACACCTAAACAAAGAAGATGAAGAAACTATAAAAAGACGAACATTAAATGCTTCTATAGATAAACTTAATGATGAAAATTTAGAGGTTCTAGCGACTAGATGTTCTTGGCTAGGCAATGATGAAGCACATTACATTAGAAAACATAGTGAATTAGATATTGAAAATTTAAAAGAACTGCTTGATGGCGTTGTAACATTTATTCATTTAAAACTTTTACTTGAAAAAGCAGCAAAAATAACACCTAAATAATCCCAATAATTTTTTGCATTTTATAGGCAAATACCATAGCAGTTCCAGTTTCAGAAGAAAAGCCAACAACTAAGCAGGCCCCTAAACCTTGAACATTAAGCATTTGTCCCAATTGATAGTTAGATTTATTTAAGTTTGATTCTTTAACAATTTCATACTTTTGCATTACTTTTTTGATAACCTCCTTTTATAGACTTTATTTTTTAAACAGCCTCAAAAAATCTAGTCCAATCAAAATCAAGCGCTTTTGCAATACGCTTTGCCGTATCAACAGAAGGACTTCTTGACTTATTTTCAATTTGACAGTAAAAACTTACTGATAAGCCAGCAGAACTCGCTACTTGACTTTGTGTAAAGTTTTTACTAACTCTCAAATCTCTTAACCAGTTCATATATATCACCTCCTTTTAAATTGACAATTTTTTTATTTTTGTTTATACTCCTTTAAAAGGAGAATTTATATGCTTGCAGAAAGATTAAGAAAGTTAAGACAAGCGAATAAGCTTACACAGGAAAATCTAGCTAAAGAATTACATGTCACAGGTTGCACTATAGCCTTATGGGAGTCTGCGAGAAGGCAACCCAACATTGAAATGCTTTGTAAAATCGCTAAATTTTTTAATGTTTCAGTTGATTATTTAATTGGAATGGATTGTGATTTAACCGATGATTTTAAAGTCCAAATAATTGGCAATATATCTAAAGAAGCTTATAATGAAATTATGGATTTCGTTTCTTTTGTCAAATATAAAAATGGTTATCTCAACAAATAGTGTTCCATTCAACTTAGTTTGATGTCTTAAATCAAATCTTCTATAGCACAATTTAACACTTGTGCTATTTTTTTTAGCATTTGTATATTAGGGCTTGTAACACCCTTTTCCCACTTACTCACAGTAGATTGGTCGACTTTTAAGCTTTTTGCCAACTTAAGTTGAGTAATCTGTTTTTCTTTGCGAATATTCTCTAAATTCATGTTATCACCTCCTTTTAATATGATTTACATTCATATTATAACCCCTTAAAATATGAATGTCAAGCATATTTTAATAATTTTTTAAAAAAATCTTGAAAAATATGAAATTCACGCCTATAATTAAGGTAAGTTATTCGATTTATAAAAAACAGGAGAAAAGTATGAATAAGTTTAAAGAGTTAAGAAAAAAAGCTGGTTTGACACAAATAGAGTTTGCTGAAAAATTGAATGTCGACCAATCTACGATTAGTAAATGGGAACAAGATAAAGCAATCCCAGATATACAAACGCTAGTTCAGTTAGCTTCTTTCTTCAATGTCTCCGTTGACTATCTAATGGGCAGAGAGCAAAAGGTCGATAATAATGTCGCAGGAGTGCAAATGGAACGCCAAACGGTCAAAATACCAGTCTATGGAACCATTCCTGCTGGTGTGCCAATTGAGATGATTGAAGACTCTTATATCGAAGATTATGAGGATATTAGCGCCGACTTACTGCGTGGCGGAAATAAATACTTTGCTTTGCGTGTAAAAGGCGATTCTATGCTCCCTAAGTTCGAGAGTGGTGATATATTAATTCTTAAACAAACAGAAGACTGCGAAAGCGGTGCCTACTGTGCTGTTTCTATCAACCACACTGAATGCACATTCAAAAAGGTAATAAAAAAAATGAATGGCCTGACTTTAATGCCACTCAATCCAGATTATGAACCATTATTTTTTACTAATAGAGAAGTTGCAGAATTGCCTGTAACTATTTTAGGTGTTGTAAAGGAAGTTAGAAGGAGTTACTAGTATGGCAAGTTTTGAACAATTATATTACTGTAAAAACTGCAAAAAGAATGTTGCCGTAGAAAACGGTAAATGTAAAACTTGCGGTTCAACTCAACTTAACAAAACTTGGTCAACTAGATTTAGATATATTGAAGAAGATGGTGTTGAAAAACAAAAACGCCTATCTGGGTTTTCAACAAAGAAAGAAGCCCAAGATGCTTATCTTAATTTCATGGCCTGCGCAAAGAAATATGAGAGAATTGAAAAACAGCCAAAAGATTTAATTTTTTCTGATTTGTATGATGAATATAAAAGTTTTATAAAAAACCAAGTAAAAGACAGCAGTTATTATGATTTTTGCTCAAAAAGCGACATACATATCAAAGACTATTTTAAAGATTATAAAGTAAAGGATATCACTCCCAAAATTTTACTAGATTGGCAAAATCAAATTAACAATGCTCAGTATGGCAAAGAAGACAATAAAAAGCCCTATTCCTTTAAATATAAACGAAATCTGCGTAGTTACTTGAATGCGATTTTATCTTTTGCAGAAAAATATTACAATATACCAAATCAACTCAGAAAGGTAGACCATTTTAAAAATAAAAATGAAGTGAAAGAAATGCAAATTTGGACTCCGGATGAGTTTAATGCATTTATCGAGCAAGTCTCAAATCCTATTTACCGAGCATTTTTCTACGCACTTTATTATACTGGTGCTCGTAAAGGCGAAATTCTAGCAACAACATGGAATGACTGGGATTTAGATAATGCTAAACTAAATATTAACAAGAGTATAACAAAAAAGGTTTATGGAACATCTTGGATGTCTACTTCTCCAAAAAATCACTCTTCAATAAGAAAGATTAAAATACCTCAAATTCTTGTTGATGTAATTAAAGAATATAAAATAGGTAGAGAAAATTATCAATTAGTTTTTGCAGATGCAAAACCACTTGCAGACTCAAATATACAGCGCATAATGAAAGATGCTTGCCAAAAAGCTAATGTCAAACTAATCCGTATTCACGATATACGCCATTCTCATGCAAGTTATTTACTTACAAAAGGCGTTTCGGTGATGTCAGTGGCAAAAAGATTAGGCCACAGCAATATAGAACAGACATTAAATACCTATGCTCATGTATTGCCAGATGAAGAAGATTTACTTGTTGAAATGCTACAAAAAATATACCTAAAAACGGTATGATTTTTATATTTAAAAATGCCTAAAAAATAAAACCCAAATTCCTTTTTGTTCCTAAAGTGTTCCTGAAAAAATAAAAATACAATATATAGTAGCGCAAAACAAAAATACACCACAATATGTGGTGTATAAATTACATGGTGGGAGTTATAGGGAATTACAAACACAAAATCTAGTGTTCAAAATATGTCATTATCCACTAAATATTGTTATAT
>CALUUL010000056.1 GCA_944323945.1 Candidatus Gastranaerophilales bacterium | reverse complement strand
GAATAGAATTTATTTCACAAGCATACTTACTTGTTTTCCTACCATATTTTCTATATAAGTTTTCATCAAAAAAGTATAATCATTTTTTATTATTTATTATGATTTGTATATTGTTATTTTCACTTTTTAATTTTTCTTCTAAATTTAAAAGTCCGCAAATTAATAAACGCGAATATTATCTTAATAATGTTGGTAAAATTGCATTAAAAGAAGACTATGCAAAAAGAGTTGAGAATGTTAATCGTTTTGTCGAAATGAATTCAGATTCAGATTCTGTATTCCTTGACTTAACAAATAGAGGGATGCATTATTTATATTTAAATAAGAAAATACCAATCAAATTTGTTTCTTTTTATAATGTAATATCTACAAAACAGTCTGTTGAAATAACTGAGAAATTAAAACGAAATCCTCCAGATATTATATTAATTGATTCTGATTCAATTTTTCATGATAATGTTCATCTTTCATTAAGGATAAACTCCTTATATAAATGGCTGTTACTTTTAAAAAAATATAAAATAGTAATTGATAAAGGAAACACATTTCTAATAAAAAATGATGAAATTAAGAATTATGAGAAGCAAGATTTACATATATTAGACAATATTCTAGGGTTTCGCAATTTGAACTATTTACCTGAAGTTTGGGGAAATTCTATAAATAAATTACCTTTAAATAATCTTATAATAGATTATTACAGTTATATAGAGGATGAACAATATATAATAAAATTTAAACATCCAATATCCGGAGATATTTTCGATTTTTTATATATTGAACCAATAAGTAATTCAAATAAAAATCAAAATTTTTATATACAAATAAATAATTCCGATTCTGAAATATTTTGTAAGGTAAAAAGAAATGGTAAAATGCTGATTCCTTTTGATAATTATCCATCTTGGTTACTTAATGATAAAATTGAAGAAATACAAATATATTCAAATAAAAATTTTAAAGGTGAATACATAATAAAATTTTATAAACGAAAATGTAAAAAGTATATTTGATGACATAAAAATGTCTTTATACTAAAATAAAACATATATTTTAAAGAGGATTGAGATATGAAAATTTCACTAGAGTGGTTAAATGAATTTGTTGATATTAGTGATCTAAGTGTAGAACAAATAGTTCACGAGCTTACAATGAGCGGTTTAGAAGTAGAAGAAGTAGAAAAAATAGGTGCAAAATTTACAAATATAAAAACAGCAAAAATAAGAAAAATATCACAGCATCCAAATGCAGATAAACTTCATCTAGTAGAAGTTGATTTGGGAAATTCTATCAAAACAGTTGTATGTGGTGCAAAAAACATAGAAGAAGGACAAATAATTCCATATGCATCAGTTGGTTCAAAAGTTTTAAATCGAAAAACCGGAGAAGAATTTGAATTAACCCCTGCCATAATAAGAGGTGTGGAATCACAAGGTATGTTATGTTCACAAGATGAACTTGGTCTTGAAGGAATGCAAGAAGAAGATGGAATACTAATATTAAATCGTTTATATAACAATATAGAATTAGGGACAAAACTAGAAGATTTGCTAAATATAAAAGAAGATACAATTATTGATGTTGCACCAACAGCTAATAGGGGGGATGAAATGTCAGTAATTGGTGTTGCAAGAGAAGTTTGTGCACTATTCAATAAAAAATTAAATTTTTCAAAAATAGAATCAACAAAAAATTTATATACTAATCAATTTAAAGTAGAAATAATTGCAGAAGATGCTTGTAAATATTATGCAGCAGGCATTCTAAAAGAAGTAAAAATAAAACCATCACCAAGCTGGATGAAAAGAAGATTAGAAGCATCTGGTATTAGATCAATAAATAATGTTGTCGATATAACAAACTATGTTTTGTTAGAATATGGTCAACCCTTACACGCATTTGATATGGATAAATTAGATGGATATATATGCGTAAGAAGAGCAAAAGAAGGTGAAACAATAGTAACACTTGACGGAGTAGAACGACAACTTAATAACGATACTATATTGTGTGCAACGAAAGAAAAAGGTGTATGTGTTGCTGGTGTATTTGGAGCAGAGAACTCAGAAGTTGATGAAAATACAAAAAATATAGTATTAGAATCTGCATACTTTACAGCTCCAACAAACAGAAAAAGTTCAAGAAGCATAGGATATAGAAGTGAAGCCTGTGCAAGATTTGAAAGAGGCGTTGATATTGAATCAACAAGACCAGCACTTTTAAGAGCAATGCAATTATTAACAGAATATGCAGAGGCTAAAGTTGAAGCGATATCAGAGACGGGTAAAAATAAACTTGAAGATATTCAAATAACATTAAGATTCAATCAAATAAAAAGAATTTTAGGAATAGAAATACCGTCACAAACAAGCATTGAAATTTTAGAAAATTTAGGATTTGAATTGTTAGGAAAAAATGAATTAGCTGCAAAATTCAAAGTTCCAAGTTTTAGAGTTAATGATGTAAAACAAGAAGTTGATTTGATAGAAGAAATAGCAAGAATATACGGGTATGATAAAATAGCACCAACACTACCAAATAAAACACAATCGCCTGAAATATTAGATGAATCAAAACTACTAAAATCAATAAATAATATGTTCATTGGTTATGGCTTTAATGAAGCAATGACTTCATCATTAATAGGTGAACCATTATTAAAGCAATTCGGATTAAATTATAACAAAGAAGAAGCAGTATATGTACAAAACCCTCAATCAGATGAACACACAATGTTAAGACAAACAACAATAGCCAATATTTTAAGTACACTAAAATACAATTTTGATAATGGTCAAAAAAATATCTGGTTATATGAAATTGGAAAAACATATTTTATAAAAAAACCTGCAGAAAAAATAGATAGTGGTGTTGAAGAAAATCTTATGATATCTGGGGTAATAACAGGTGATACAAATTCAAATTTATGGAAAAAGATTTCAAAAGTAGATTTTTATTCTTTAAAAGGCGTTATAGAAAACTTATTTAGTATTTTAAATATTTCAGGAAGAATAAAATATGCACCTGCAGATAATTGCGAATATTTACATCCGGGAAGAAGTGCAAAAGTAATTCTTTTAGGAAAAAATCCAGAAACAATTGGCTACTTTGGTGAGATTTATCCAATAATAAAAGATAAAATGAAAATCAATCAAGAAATATATTTATTTGAATTAAACCTTGGTAAATTAATAAAAGCAACATCAAAGCATACAACCAAATATAAGCCGCTTCCACAATTTCCTGAGGTACAAAGAGATATATCTTTTGCAATTGAAAAAGATATAAATAATGATCAAATAGTATTAGCAATAAAGAAAAGTGCAGATAGCAAATTATTCAAGAATGCCAATTTATTTGATATATATGAAGGAGAACATATACAAGCTGGTTATAAGAGTTTAGCATACAGAATAACATTGCAGGATGAAGAAAAAACATTAACAGATGAAGTTATAGAAAATCAGATAAATACTATCAAATCAGGGTTAATGAAAAAGTTCCCAACAATTAATTTTAGATAATAGAAAACAAAATATAAATATAAAGAAGAATTAATATAATTCTTCTTTTTTATTCAACAAATAAATATAATACGCAAATTTATATATTATTAATTTTTGTATCATAACGTAATAAATGAATATTCTTTTCTTGAAATAGATATCTAAATATATATAATAATAATATTAAGAGATTAGGAAATGTACATGCTTAAAATAGAATACATTACTAAATCATTGGGGATTATTTCAAGGAGGAAAATCTAGTGCTTAGAAGCAGAGATATGGGTAGATCCATCGCAGTTAGAAGATGGACAAATACAGCTTTAGAATGCTATAAAAGAGGCTGTGTTTGTGAAGGTTGTTTTTACACAGACTTTTTTAATGGGACATCACAACGTTGTCAAATGAAGGCGTCAGTGTTAGAACTAGTGAGAGTATTGGGAAAACCAAATGTTGAAATACAACAAGTTTTGGTAGATTAAATCAGATAAAAAACAAGCTCCCGAAAGGGAGCTTTTCTTTTTGTCAAAATAAAGAAATCAATTAAATGATTTCTTTATATTGTTCAGTATTATTTAATAAATCATAGTCAATTTCATTTTCATTATCTGCAATAACAGCAGCAACAACAGCATCACTTGCAACATTAACAGTAGTTCTAATCATATCAACAACACGATCGATTGCGAATAAGAAAGCAAAACCTTCAACTAATTGTTGAGGTGTTAAACCTAAACCATTCAATACAAGTGCAATAGTAATTAACCCAGCGCCAGGAATTCCAGCACTAGTACTTGAAGCTATTATTGCAAGAATCATAATTTGAATAATTTGAATTGGTTCAATAGTAACGCCATAAGCTTGTGTCAAGAAAATAACAGCAACAGTTTGAAATAAAGCAGTACCATCCATATTCAATGTAGCCCCCAAAGGAAGAACAAAACTACATACTTTATGCGAAATACCTCTTTTCTCACAGCAAGCAATAGTTAAAGGTAGAGTAGCACTACTGCTGGCAGTACCAAAAGCAACTAACAAAGCCTCAATAATTGCAGTGTAAAAAGTACTAAAAGGAACTTTACTAAACAATCTTAAAATTAAAGGATAAACAACAAAAAATTGAATACAAAAACCTAAGAATACAACAGCAAAGAATTTAGAAATAGTTGAAAAAATACTCAAACCAAAAGATGAAACTGCAACAGTTGTTAAAGCGAAAATACCAGGAGCAGCAAAAATCATAATCCAGTCTGTAATTTTCATAGTAGCAGCAAAAACTGATTCAAAGAAAGAAACAATAGGTCTATTTATTTCACCAACTTTTGCTAATGCGAGTGAAAAAATCAAAGCAAAAAATATTATAGGAATCATTTCACCTTTAGCAAGAGATTCTAAAGGATTTTGGGGAATCATATTTAAAAATAGATTACCAATTTGACCCTTTTGTTCTGCGATAACACTATTTACTTGATTTTGAATTTCAAGAGCTGATGTTTGGCTAATAAATTCTTGAACACCAATACCAGGTTTAAAAATAAGAACAAGAGCAGCTCCAATTACAACAGCTAAAATAGTAATCAAACCATAGTATAATATCATTTTTTTACCAAATTTACCAATTTGTTTGCTATCGCCTATACTGGAGATGCCAACAACAATGGCACTACATACAAGTGGAATAACAACCATTTGTATAACTCTTATAAAGGCCTGACCAACAATATTCAACAATTTAACAAGTGGAGTGAAGACAGTTGGATTTTCGTGAATATAATTACCAAATAATATACCTGCAATAATAGCAAGGAATATATGCCAGTTACGTTTTATGCCTAATCCAATGGCAACGAATAAAGTTTGAACATGTAATTTCATAAATAACCTCTTATCATACTAAAGTGCCCTAATTGTACAATTATTTAATGAATAATTCAACCATTTTACAATTTGAAAAATAAAAAGTAAAAATTTGTACAAACAAAGAAATATATTTATAATCATAAAAGAGGAGATATTTATGATTAAGAAATTAGTATTATTTACAATTATATTTTTCAACATATGCTTATATTCTAATGCGTATAACGACTGTGGAATTGGAATCAAATTATTCAAAGATCATACAAATAATAAAAGTTTTATACTTGAATTTTTACCAAATTCACCTGCAGAAGAAAGAAAAATTCCTCTAGGAAGTGAAATTATTTCTATTGACAAAAAAAGAACAAAATATTTATATGAAGATCAAATATATAATTTATTAAAAGGAAATGAGGGAACAACAGTTACATTAGTAACAAAATATAATGGTAATAAATATGAATATGATATAAGACGTAGATGTTGCTATGAAAAGCAAATACAAGACGAATTATTTGATACATACTGGAAACAAATAGTACCAATTAATATGGCATATACATCACCATTACCTGAAAATATTGTATCAAATGTAAGTTCAAGATATAAAAACGAAATAGTACCATTATATGAATATTGGTACTTAAGAAGATATAATTTTCAAAGTGGATACCATATGTGTAAAACGTACTATCCAATGGATTTTGATAATTGTATAAAAGATTTAGTAAAAAGAGAAATAAATAGAACAATTCAAGATGAACAAATAAGAATAAACAAACTTGAATACGAAAGACAAATGGAAAAAGAAAAGAAATAAAACAAATATATTTTTTATATTAGAATATAAGACATGTAGATTAGTCGAGAGAAATATATGAAACTAGAAAATAAACATTTCCATTTTATAGCAATAGGTGGAGTTGGAATGAGTGCCTTAGCAAAATATTTAGCGGAGAGAGGTGCTATTGTTACAGGATCTGACATTCAAGAAAGTAAATATACACATTTACTCGAAGATAAAGGAGTAAAAGTAACAATTGGTCATAATGCCAATTTAATAAAAGAGAATATGATAGTAGTTGCAAGTAGTGCAATAAAATCAACAAACATAGAGCTAAAAAAAGCAAAAGAACTTGGTTTAAATATATATCACCGTTCAGATATTTTAAAAATGATATCAGATGAATTTTCAGAAAGAGAAAATTCATATTTTATAGGCTATTCAGGAACTCATGGTAAGACAACCACAAGCGGTTTAGCATCATATATATTATCAAGAGCAGGTCTAACCCCATCATTTGTAGTTGGCGGAATAATCCCTGAATTAAATACAAATGGAACATATGAAGGAAGTAAGTATTTCATTGCAGAACTAGATGAATCAGATGGAACAATACAAAAATACGCAACAGATATAGCAGTAATAAATAATATGGAAGAAGATCATCTGGATTATTACAAAAATGGATTTGAAGACATTGCAAAAACATTTAATAAATACCTATCTAATAAACACAATCAAATAATAGTAATAAATAATGATAATGATGGCAACAAAGACTTTATGAAATTATATCCGAAATATAAATATATAACATTCGGATTAAAAGAGGGAGAATATACAGCACATAATATTGAATATAAAGGTTTTGGCTCAGAGTTTGACATATATAATAATGGAATAAAAATTGACAGAGTTAAATTATCAATTCCGGGTCAACATAATGTATATAATGCATTAGCAGTATATGTTTCATTAAAAATGGCAGAAGTAGAAGTTGAAGAAATAAGTCAATATTTTGCAGATTTTACAGGAATGGGAAGGAGATTTCAAAAAGTTTCAGAGTTTAATAATATAATAATATATGATGATTATGCTCACCATCCAAGTGAAATAAAAACAACTCTAGAAAGTGCCAGAAGTATCAAAAGAGAAAATCAGAGAGTAGTTGCGATATTCCAACCACACAGATATACAAGACTTCAAAGTTTATGGAATGAATTCAAAAAAGCATTTGATAGTGCAGATAAATTAATAATAATAGATGTTTATTCAGCTGGTGAGGATAAAATAGAAGGTATAACATCCGAAGATTTTTCAAAAGAGATTAAGCATATTGACTGTAAATATATACAAGGTTCAATCGAAGATATAACGCCAAGAGTACTTGACGAACTGAAAGAAAATGATATTGTTTTAACACTTGGTGCCGGAACAATAACGAAACTTGGCAAGTTATTATACGATGAATATGAAAAGGCAAAATAAGTGGTAGAAATATTTAATGATTATGAAATAAAAAATGAATCTACATTTAGAATTGGAGGAAAAGTAAAGGAAGTTGCCTTTCCATCTAGCGTAGATGAATTAATCTACTTAATTAATAGCAATAAATATGATATTGTTTTAGGTAATTGTTCTAATGTACTTTTTAGTTCTAATTACATAGATAAAAGTATAATTATAACTAAAAATATAAATAGATTTTCGTTCCAAGGGAAAAAACTTCATGTAGAATGCGGTGTAAAAGGACCTGTTATATCAAAAGAATGCCAGAATAAATGTCTAAGCGGATTTGAGTTTTTGATAGGATTTCCAGGAAGTTTTGGCGGAATGATATGTATGAATGCATCTGCACACAATCAAAAAATATCAGATTCATTTGTTTCAGCAAGAGTTTTAGATATAACAAAAAAAGAAATAAATACATTCAATAAAGATGAAATGAACTTTTCCTATAGGAAATCAAGGATATCAAATTCAAATTATATAGTACTCGATGCAGAATTTGAACTAAAAGAAGGCACAAGAGAACAAATAGAAGAAATAATGAAAAGAAATATAGAGTTCAGGAAGCAACATCAGCCATCTCTTAGTTACGGAAACGCTGGAAGTATATTTAAAAATCCTGAAAATGATTCAGCAGGCAGGCTTTTAGATTTATGTGAAATGAAAGGGGAAAAGTCTGGCGGAGCAATGGTTTTTGAAAATCACGCTAATTTTATTCTAAACTATAATAAAGCAACATCAGAAGATGTAATAACATTAATGTACAGAATGTACTCAAAAGTAAAAGAAAAATATAAAATAGAATTAAGACCTGAAATAAAATATATAGGAAATAAGGAAACGAAAGAGTATAAACTATGGGAAATAATGACAGAAAATATTCAAATGATACAAAAATAGCAGTATTATGCGGTGGACTTTCAAGTGAAAGAGAAATTTCACTTCGTTCTGGGAAAAATGTATATGAAGCATTAAAAAGACTAGGTTACAATAACGCAGAAATAATAGATGTTGATAAAAATATAGGAAAAACATTAATAGATAAAGGAATAGAATTAGCATATAATGCATTACACGGCAAATATGGAGAAGATGGTTGTATTCAAGGAACTCTTGAATTATTAGGAATTGAATATACAGGCTGTGGAGTATTTTCAAGTGCAACCTGCATTAATAAAGAATATACGAAAACTGTTTTAAAAAAATATGGTTTACCACTAATCAAATCTGTTTATGTAAAAAGAGGTGAAAACGTAAAAGAGGCAGTAAAGGACTTAAAATATCCATTAATGTTAAAGCCTGTTTGTGAGGGCTCAAGTATAGGAATGTATAAAGTAAACAAGCCTGAAGAACTAGAGGAATTATATAATAAATCAGCACAATGCAACCAAGACATATTAATAGAGGAATATCTGGTAGGAATTTGTGCAACCGTAGGAGTTTTAGAAAAAGAAGGAAAAACCTTTGCAACAGAGATTCTAGAACTAAGACCAAAAAATGAATGGTATGATTATGAAGCAAAATACACAAAGGGGATGACAGAATTTATACTTCCTGCAGAGTTATCTGAAGATATGACAAAATCAGTAAAAGAAAAAGCAATAGAAGCATATAAGGCTTGTTGTTGCAGTGGAGTAAGCAGAGTAGATTTTTTAATATCAGAAGGAATCCCATATATATTAGAGATTAATACTAGTCCGGGAATGACAGATACAAGTGATTTACCAGCCCAAGCCGCTATAATGGGAATAAATTATGATAATTTAGTATTAATGATATTAAATAGTGCAGGACTAAATAAATAATGTCAAATGAATATATAGTACAACGGAGAATAAAGCAACAAAGACTGCGAAGAAAAGCAAGACGTGGTGAGATTGCAATAAGAAGAATATACAAATTAGTAAGATTTGTATTTATTATTTTTATATTCTATGCGACATACAGAATTGCAATCTGTCATTATTGGTTTTTGCCAAGTAATATATATGAACAAAATAATGTAAAACGAATAGAAATATTGGGGAATAATATTGTTTCAGACAAAAAAATAATAAATGAAATGAAAAAATTTCCAATAGAAAGAAAACCAATATATCAAATATCACCAGCAGAAATAGCAAACGGAATAGAGCAATTATCCCCAATAAAACGGGCATATGTAAGAAGATTTTGGTTGCCTGCAAGATACGTTGTAATGATAGAAGAAGTAACACCTGTAATAACGATATCACCATCAGAAGAAGCCCCAGAAATAGCAGCATTAGCTATAACAGGAGAATTAATAGGAAGAGAATATCTACCATTACCAAATAAATTTAATGCAGTAAAAGTTCTAACATATGGAACAAATAATGATGATTATGAAAATTGGGATGAAGAAAAGATAAGTAATATATATAAACTGGCAAGATTAATAGAAGAATATTCCGGAGAAAAAGTAGAATATATAGATTTAAGAATAAAACATAATGCTTTTGTGAAGATAGAATCTGCTAAATTAAAATTAGGAGAGATAGATGTCTCAGTTTTTGAAAGAATAAAATCAATACACGACATTTTGCCACAAATAAAGCATATGACAGAGAAGATTCAATATATAGATTTATCTTGGAAAGATTCAAAATACTTAAAGATGGAATAAAAAGTATTGCAAAATAATTTTTTTATAATACTATAAAAGAGTCAGAAAAAAACCAAAATCCAACAAATAACATGTAAAAAGGTGCTTATACTAAGGTAAGCTGAAGCCTTTTAGTCATGTTTTTTATTTTTTAGGATAAATAAAACTTAAAGAAAGGTTATTAAAGTGGAAGAAACAAAAGTAAAATCTAAAAAAAGAAAAATTGAAACAACTGCTGAACCACAACAAACAGAATGGAAAGAACAAGTAATTCAAGTAAGAAGAGTAACAAAAGTTGTAAAAGGCGGTAAGAAATTAAGTTTCAGAGCTATTGTAGTAGTAGGGAACAAAAATGGACAAGTAGGAGTAGGCTGTGCAAAGGCAGCAGAAGTTATAATAGCAATCCAAAAAGCAGTAGCAGACGGAAGAAAGAATTTAATCAATGTACCAATATATAGAACAACAATTCCTCATCCGATAACAGGTCGTTCAGGGGCAGGAAGTGTAATGTTAAAGCCGGCATCACAAGGTACGGGAGTTATTGCAGGTGGTGCAGTTCGTGCAGTATTAGAATTAGCAGGTGTAGAAAATATATTAAGTAAATCACTAGGTTCAAAATCACCTTTAAACGCAGCGAATGCAACATTAAATGCTTTACAAGCATTAAAACCATTTGATGTAGTAGCAAAAAGACGTGGTTTATCATTAAAAGATATGCTTAACTAAGAGGAA
>CALUUL010000055.1 GCA_944323945.1 Candidatus Gastranaerophilales bacterium | reverse complement strand
AAAGAAAATAACAATAAAGACGAACAATTTATTTTTATAAACGCTTGGAACGAATGGGCTGAAGGCGCGCATTTAGAACCCGATCAAAAATATGGCTATGCCTACCTTCAAGCTACAAAAGAGGTGTTAGAAGAAAGTAGGGGGTAAGTTAGTGAGTTTAACAAGAGAACTGCAAAAATTTATTGCCGCAATTAATATAAAAAAAGTAGTCATCAATAAAATTAATAAAAATGACAAAACGATATTAATATACAGAACTGATTTAATTGGTGACTATTTAATGAGCAGAAATTTTTTAGAATTAATTAGAAAAAGTAAAAAATTTAAAAATTATAAAATTGTTGTGCTATTAAATATTGCAGTAAAAGATTTGGCGTTAAAATTCGATTCAAAATACGCAGATGAATTCATCTTTTATGACATAAAACAAACAAATTCTTTAGTATTGAAATCGCTTAAATACAAGCTAAACAAATATCATTTTGAATATCTTATAAATTATCACACCCTAAGGCAACTGCCCGCAGAAGAAATTGCAAGAATTGTTGATGCAAAAAATAAATTTGCACTTAAAAATTTTGCTCAACAATTTTCTAAAAATGAGGAAGATGAATTTAACAAGAATTACACCGAAATATTTAGCACAAATGACAACTATGCGCTTGGTGCGGTTCAATTTGCTAACCTTATTACAGGGGAACAATATAAAGAACAATATACAACTTGCTCATTAAATATAAATGAGAATAATTTTCCCAATAACAAAAACCTGAATTTGAATTATCCTTATGTAATCTTATTCCCGTCTGCCAGCTACAAAGAAAAAAGAATGGACTTTGAATATTTTCTTGATGTGGCTGAATACATACATAAACACATTAAAGAAAAAACAGGAAAAGAAATTAAATGTGTTATTATAGGCAGTAAACAAGATAAAGAACTATTTAAGGGATATAATCTAAATAAATCATATTTGGTAAATTTGTGCGGAAAATATAAATTATCAGACTTGCCCTATATTTTTCATAAAGCACTTCTTGTAATCACAAACGAAACTTGCGCAGTACATTTTGCCTATGCAGCCAACCTTAAAAACGCACTTGTATTTTGTAATGTTTACCCGCCGACAGCAGAAACAATAGAATATTTTAAAAACAAAAAAGAAGGTGACGCATTTTTATTTGGAAAGCCCAACATGGGTAATTACTATTACCTATATCCGAAAATTTCAATTGAAAAAGCAATGGATGAAAGTTATGTACCAAGCGAGAGCGAGGATTTAAGAATAAAACAAGATTTAAAAGGAATTAGCAAAAGGCATATATATGCCGCATTAGATAATATAATCAATGACATTGCAAATTAATTTGTGCTGTAGTAAAATTTATCAATAAGAATGGAAAAATAAGGCGTAATTAACAAATGAAAAACTTTGATGCGTATAATATAGAAACGCATTCTCATGTTTAAAATCCATTACTACGGTGTTTCATATTTACTGAAGCTCAATAACAATTTAAAGATAATGGTCTTAAATCTGGTGACAATATAGGCTTTGATAAAGAATTGCCAGCTTTTATAAAAGCTTTTTCAAATAATGAAAATGTAAGAACTAATCGTTTTAATGTTTAAGATGATACAGAACTTTTAATATTGAACAATTTTAGAAAAATATTGAAAAGACAGACTTATCAAATGCCCCCGCATGGAAAATTGCAATATAAATTCAAACTTTGGTATTATTTAAAAACTGGAAAATTTGGTAATGCTAAGCAATATTATGCAAGATTGCAAAATAAATGTTATATGGTTGTGGAGTATATTTGTGCTTTAGCTATATTCTAAAGGATTTTCCAAATAATGTTAAAATTTTTGTCTTATTTCCGGCATGGTTTTTAAATTTGTTTATATTGAAAAGAAAAGGTATGCCAAAAGAAAAATATTTTGCACCGTACATTTTTGTCCGAAATACATTAATTGGAGTGTTTTTTATATTAATATCGAGAATATTTTTTTCAAATTCATATTGTCTTGTAAGCTTGTACAAGTTCGAAACTTTGTCAACATCCGACATGGTATTAGCACCATGCCATCTATATGAAAACAAAACTTTGTTTATAAATTTATATTTGCCATATTTGGACAATTGCAAATGTAAAAAATAATCTTCCAATGGAGCTTCATTTGTAAATTTTGGAATTAAATCAAAAATGCTTTTTCTTATTAAATAACCATTTGGAATATAGTTGTATATATAAAAAGTTTCGTACTGACCAAATTTTTTTGAATCAAAAGAAAAAGGCATTGTGCTACTTAAAAAAACTGCAAACGTAGAGTATTGGGCTTCGTTTTTATTATATACAATATTTTGTTCTTCATCCCAATAGCAAACTTTGCTGTTTGAATCAATAAATTGATTATCGCCAACAACTAAACAATATTTTTTGTTTCTATCTAAAAATTCTGCCTGAATTTTAAGGGCGTCAACATCCGCTATCATATCATCAGATGCAATAAAATAAATATATTCGCCTTTTGCAAGCGAGACTAATTTATTAAAAGTAGCAACAGTTCCTTCATTTTCTTTTGTTTCAAAATGAACTCTTTTAAACCTTTTTTTACATTCTTCTTTTAATTCTAAAATTTTTTTATAAGTGTTGTCTTTCGAGCCGTCATCTATAACAATTAGTTCAATGTTTTCATAAGTTTGATTAATGATAGATTTTATTGTTTCTTGAACATAATTTTCATGGTTATATGACGGTATTAAAACTGAAATTAATCCTTTTTGCATTATTATTCAACCCTATTTTTTCCGAAACTAAAAAATATGCGCAAACCGAATAAATACAATTTAAAATATATTAATGTGTTTATTTTTGGGAATAATGAAAAGAAAACTCCTTTTTTGATTTTTTGGATTTTTAGAATGGCTGATTTTGGTTTATTGTTTTCAAATTTTGATAAATCGCATTCAATGTTATCTAAAAATTGCCATTCTATATTGGTTTTTGTAAAATCATAATAATTATTCTCTCTTTTAATACGAGTAATCATTAACCTTGCATCATCATATTCAAATGAAGGTTCATTTGTGCCAAATTGAATTACTCTAATGTGAATTTCTTTATCAGGGTAAAATTCTTTTAAAAAGTTATATAGTTCAATATATGGTTTGTTTTCAAAATTATAATGATGCGAAAAAATAAATAAAATTTTATTTGATTTGTTCAAAAAATATAAAAAACGCTCAATACGCCTTGTTATTTTTTCTTTTACTTTTTTAAACTCTCCGTTATTATCAATTTTTTTTGAAAAATGATTATAAAAAAATATTTCCGTATAAGTATCTTGATACTGCACCATGTTGTTGTGCGCATCCGTTATTTCATCACCATGTAATTCTCGCAAATTTTCCTTTAAAAGAAAATGTTGAAAGTTATCTTTAAAACATTCAATAAGTCTATATATGGGTGTAGAGTCTTTGTAAAAAAGCCAATCAAAAGGAAGCGAAAAAGTTCTTAGCCCTCTTTGTTGCAGTTGAGAAGCCGCCATACAATTACCACCTAAAGAGCAAACAAAATCAAACTTTTCTTTAGTTATATCCATTCACAACCTCGACAATTTTTTCAACTTCACTATCTTCTAAAACAGGTGATATTGGAAGTGAAATTATTTCATTATGAATTTTTTCTGTTATTGGCAAATTCAAATTTTGCCATTCACTATATGCCCCTTGTTTATGCGGGGGCGTTGGATAGTGAATGTTTGTCTGAATTTCATTTTCTTCTAAATAATTTTGAAATTTATTTCTATCTTGCACCCTAACTGCAAAGATGTGCCAAACGTGTGCCAGTTCATCATAAGTTTTAGGTAAAATAACGGCAGGGTTTTTAATGTTTTTTCTAAAATATTTTGAAATTTCTCTGCGCCTTTCATTATCTTTTTCCAAATATTTTAATTTAACATCTAAAATTGCAGCTTGAATTTCATCCAGCCTTGAATTTATGCCCTTATAAATGTGGTGATATTTATAATCTGAACCATAATTTGCAATGGCTCTTATTTTTTTGGCTAATTCATCATCATTTGTGGTAACACATCCGCCATCCCCTAATGCTCCCAAATTTTTCCCCGGGTAAAAGCTAAAACCTGAAGCATCGCCTAATGCGCCGCATTTAACCCCATTATAAATGCTTCCATGGGCTTGGGCTGAATCTTCTATAATTTTTAAGTTATGGCGTTTTGCAATTTCTTTTATTTTTTGCATTTTTACAGCCTGCCCATACAAGTGAACCACCATAATAGCTTTTGTTTTATCTGTTATTTTTTCTTCAATTAAATCGGGGTTAATGTTGTATGTTTCAATATCAGGTTCCACTAAAACAGGCGTGCAGCCATTTTCAGAAATTGCAAGAATGGATGCAATGTATGTGTTAGCAGGAACTATAATTTCATCACCCTGTTTAAAGCCAAACCCCCTTATAATTAGGTTTAGAGCATCTAGCCCATTAGCGCAGCCTATACAGTGCTTAGTGCCTATAAACTTTGCAAAATTTTCTTCAAAAATCTTACATTTATTTCCTAAAATATACCAGCCTGAATCAAGAACATTTTTTATCCTTGAATCAATCTCTTTTCTATATCTTTCGTTTATTTTTTTTAAATCTAAAAATTTAATCATACAGTTATTAGAACATCCTTGAAAGAAAAATGCAATAAGGTGTTTGTGTGCATTTAAATCAGAAAAACAAGTTGTTAAGTTATATTAATGCAGATTTGACATTGATTATTACATTATATTAGACTTAGACTTAGTATTACTTTTGGAGCAAGTATGAACGTATTTAAACGCATAAAAAGAAAATTGTTGAATAAGAAAGAATTAGAGGCATTATCTTTTGATGCAGATTATGTAAAATCTAAATTGCTTCAAATGGAATATGAACTTAAATATAATAGCGTTGCAGAAAGACTCGAAAAAAATAAAGACTTGTATCAAAGATATATTACAAAAGAACCAATTTTTACTTTTTGCATGCCCACATATAATGGAGAAAAATATATAGCAAGGGCACTTGAATCTATTTTGATGCAAGAAACAACATATAATTATAAAATTTGGATAATTGATGATTGTTCAACTGATAACACTGTTAATATCGTAAGGGAATATGAAAAAAAATATCCTGAAATTTTTGAAGTTTATGTAAATCCTGTTAATGAACGAGGATTAACGGTTGCGCCAAGAATATATAATAATATAAAAACAAAATATTGGATGAATTTTGATCAAGATGATTATTGGATTTCAAAAGACAAACTGGAAAGAGGAATAACATACTTTGAAAATCATCCTGAATGTACACTTTTTTCTTCTAATCTATTTATTAAGTTTTCAAATGAATTGAATGCTGCATATAATGGAAATCAAAAGAGTATAAATTTTAATTTTTTTGATTATCCTATGCCATTAGGCATTTTAATGCAAACGAGTGCAACTATGTACAGAAATGTATTTAACAATGAAAACCTCGCACATATCAATAGTTATATAGGTACAAATAAGCAGCATTGTATTTTAGGTGACACATTTAGAAATGTGTTTGCTCTAAGCTATGGCTGTGGCAGATATGAAAATTCAGTTGATTCTGTTTATACTTGGACTGAAAATGGAACTTGGTCAAAATTGAACGAAGGACAGCAAGAGTTTTACAATTTGCAGTATTTTTATGACAGTATTGACTTTTTCGATGATTTGGCACATAAAAACAAAATTAAACAAGTGGCTGAGTTTTATTGCAAGAAAACTCAAGAAAAAGTTGAAATGTTAAATGAAAAAGAATTGAATGAATTTAACTCAATTAAAAGGGGGCTAAACCTGTAATGGAAACCATAAGATTTAATAAGCCCTATTTCACAGAAAAGGAAATTGAATGTATAAAAGAAGTTATAGAAAGCGGTCTTGTTAGTGGGGACAGAAAATATACTTCAATATCACAGAATTTAATAGAAAAAGCTTTTTGTATAAAAAAAGCGCTGCTTACAACATCCTGCAGCACTGCGTTAGACATGTCTGCAATGCTTTTAAATTTAAAAGAAGGGGATGAAGTTATTCTTCCTTCATTTACTTTTGTATCAACCGCCAATGCAATAATGCTGCAAGGCGCTACACCTGTTTTTGTTGATATAGACAATACTTTAAATATTGACGTTACGAAAATAGAAGAAAAAATTACAAAAAAAACAAAGGCAATTTACCCTGTACACTATGCCGGTTGTTCTTGCGATATGGATAAATTAATGTTGATTGCAAATAAGAACAATTTGAAGGTTGTAGAAGATGCTGCACAAGCAGTTAATTCAAAATATAAAGACAAATTTTTAGGTTCAATAGGCTGCATGGGAACATATAGTTTTCATGAAACTAAGAATTTTGTATGCGGAGAAGGTGGAGCGCTTTTAATTAATGACATTTTGTACACGGAAAGAGCTGAAATAATAAGAGAGAAAGGTACTAACCGTAGCAATTTCTTCAAAGGCTTTGTTGATAAGTACACTTGGTGTGATATAGGCGGAAGTTATCTTCCATCAGATATTTTGGCTGCCATATTATCTGTACAACTTGAAAACAAAGATGTTATAACCCAAAAAAGAGGCGAAGTTTATAACAGTTACTTTGAGCAACTTGCCGATCTGGAAAAAGAAGGAAATTTAACTCGCATTAAAATTCCTGAATATAATACCACAAATTATCACATTTTCTATATTATATTGGAAAACGAAACAACAAGAGATAAGCTTTTAGGATATTTGAAATCTCACAATATAGGTGCAGTTTTTCACTATATTCCACTGCATTTGTCAAAAATGGGAGAAAAGCTTGGGTATAAGAAAGGCGATTTTCCTGTTTCGGAATCCGCAAGCTCTTGTTTGATAAGATTGCCTATATATGCAGGTCTTAAATCAAACGAAATTGATTATATAGTAAAATGTATTAAAGATTTTTTTAAAAAATAAAAGGAGAAAAAATGAGTTCAAAAGCAAGGGTGATAAACTTTGATGACAAAGCAAGAGAGATTATTAAAGGCAGAGTGCCTGAAGAAAAAGATTTTCCAAGTGTTGTATTAATTGATAATATTTCATATTGTAATTTAAAATGCAGCATGTGTTTTCATAAAAATATGAAAAGAAAAGCAGGCATAATGGAATGGGATTTGTATAAAAAAATAATTGATGAAATTGCTGAAAATAACCCAAATGCTCAAATTTGGATTACATTTTTTGGTGAAGGCTTAATGTTAAAGGATCTTCCGGAACGTGTAAAATATGCACGCGACAAAGGTTTAACAAATATAATTCTAAATACAAACGGCAATTTAATTAAACCTGAAAAGTCAAAAGCTTTAATTGAAGCAGGCTTAAATGGTTTTTATGTTGGTATAGATGCCTTTAAGCCGGAAACTTATGAAAAAATCAGAGTTGGCGGAAATTTAGAAAGGGTTACAAAAGGCGTCCTTGAATATAAAAAAATGCTTGATGAATTTGGTAAACCTGACCAAAAAGTTGTTGTACAACTTGTTGAAATGGATATTAATGCAGACGAACTTCAAGACTTTGTAAAATTTTGGCACGATGAACATGGTATTGAATGTAAGATAAGGCCAATGGTTAGCTGGGCGGGCAAAGCAGGCAAAGAGGCTACCAACTTAAAAGATGATGTTGACAGACTTCCTTGTTATTGGGCAATGAACACGATAAATATAACTGATCAAGGAGATGTTGCACTTTGTTCGGTTGATTTAGATTGTGCTTCACCAATGGGTAACGTTATTAATACTTCTATCAAAGAAGTGTGGAATACAACTTTAAAGGAATTCAGAAGCAATCAAAGAAACGGCAATTGGGATAAAATACCGCCTATGTGTCAGCAATGCAAAGATTGGCAATCCGGATATGCAAAATACCTGTAATAAAAAGTTAATTATCTTTGGAATAAACGATTTTGCGGAGCTTGTATATAACTATATTGTAAAAGATATTCCCGATATTGATATTGCAGCTTTTACAGTAAATAGTAAATACATGCCGAGTAGCAAAAAATATAATGATATTGATGTTGTTCCCTTTGAAGATATTGAAAAGATCTATCAGCCAAATGAATACAAAATATTGGTTTGTGTCGGATATAAAAATATGAATATAAACCGAAAAGAGCTTTTTGAAGGGGTAAAAAACAAAGGCTACGAAATTGCTGATTTTATTCATTCTGATGCAAAAGTTTACTCAAATAATATTGGAATAGGCAATATTATTTTGCCAGAAGTTATAATTGAGCCATTTGTTGAAATTGGATGCGGAAATATATTCTATACAAAGTGCTTAATTTCTCATCATACAAAAATAGGTAATTTTAATTTTTTTGCTGTAGATTGTTGTGTGGCAGGTCATGTCTCAATTGAAAACAATTCGTTTTTGGGTGCAAACTCAACAATAAGGAACGGAATTAACATAGGTTCATATTCGCTTATTGGTGCAAGCGCGTATGTGAATAAAAATGTAAATGAATATAATGCCGTTATGCCGGCAAAAAGCATTATCAGTAGTAAAAAAAGCACTGATTTTGAAATATAGGTTATGGAGTTATAATGAAAACGGCCGTTTTACAATCGAATTACATACCTTGGAGAGGTTACTTTGATATCATTAACGATGTCGATTTGTTTATATTTTATGATGAAGTTCAATACACAAAAAATGATTGGAGAAATAGAAACAAAGTATATTCAAGGCAAGGCTTATCTTGGATTAGTGTGCCTGTTGAATATTCTTTCGGCCAAAAAATTATTGAAGCAAAGATAAAAAACAACCTTAATTGGCAGCAAGATAATTGGAATAAGCTCGAAAATGCATATAGGTTGGCACCATATTGGAGTCTTTATAAAGACTTTTTCTATGATGTTTATTTCAATAAAAAGTGGGAATACTTATATCAATTAAACAGATATTTAATAGAATATATATCTAAAAACTATTTGGGTATTGAAACAAAATTCGCCGATAGTAGAGATTTTGCCTCAGCAGGTCAAAGGTCAGAAAAACTTTTGTCCCTTCTTTTATCGGCCAAAACTGATGTCTACATTTCAGGGCCTGCTGCTAAATGTTATTTGGATGAGAATGAGTATAAAAAAGCGGGAATAGAAGTTATCTGGAAGGATTATTCAGGTTATCCCGAATATAAGCAAGTAAGAGAACCTTTTGAGCCCAGTGTAAGTATTGTAGATTTATTGTTTAATTTAGGGAATGATGCAAAAAAATATATATTTAAGGATTAATTGAATTCAAAGTAAATGTTTTGTAAGCTGTTGTTCTTCCCCCAAAGCCTTCTTTTTGAGAAATCAAACCTTCATTTAAATACCGGCCGTTATCTTCTGTTGATATTCCAAAGTCAAAGTATTTTTTTGAATTTTTATATTTATTGATTAATTCATTAATGATTAAATCTAAAGCACCAATTTCTCTTGCCTTATCATTAGCAGCCAAATATTGGGTATGCACAACTTCATCATATATAAATAATAGCGCTCCTGCAATAATTTCGTTATTATATTTCGCAATAAATAGCTTAATATTGTCAGGAAATCTTGAATTCAGCAGTTCTAATTCTTCTCCTGTGTGCACAGCCCTTGTATTATGGTTTTCTTTTAAAACTTCATTTTCTAATTCTATAAACTTTTTAAAGTCATTCGACTCTTCAACCGTAACGCCTTCCCTTCTGGCTCTTGAAATTTGCGCTTTTCTGCCTTTTGTCATTTTGCAAGGGTTTGCAAGAAAAATTGTTGTAGAAGGTTCAATTTTAAGCAGATGCGCATTGTTGAAATATAATGCATACAAATCTTCTTCTGATGGTAATTTGTGGTATATATGCGGTATTGTTTTATAAACAAGTTGTGAAATGTTTTTTTCTTGCATGTATGTTTTTAAACTCTCAAAGCATTTTAGCATTTTATGTTGTTTTATATTGTTATCAGTAATAAAACCGCCATATGTAAGTCCTTGGTGAGAATATAGAATGGTATCTTTAATATTTGCTGGTAATAAAGCAACAAGGTTGTCTTTTTCGTCGTAAAACATTAAAGAATTATCAACAAACCTATCTGAATGATAATCCATAAAATTACGCTGAAACATGAAAATACCGTTTTTCGAATTATGAATAAAATTATTCCAAATATCCTTGTCTTCTTTTTTATATTTTGCTATCCGTATCATTTTGACCTGCAATTTACAAAAATTTCGGCTCCCATTTCAGGCATAAATTCAGTTAATTTATACAGTCCATCCAGTAATTTTTTATCTATCACGCCCAATTTGAGAATTTCTGCCATTTTTGCGTGATTAAACGGTTTTATAAAATAAGAACCTTTTTCCAGGATTGAAAAATCAACACTGTTGACCATTTGGACCAAACTTTTTAACGTAAAAGTTGTATGTTGCTGAAAATGTTTTGCAACTTCTGTTAAGTTACCGATTTTTTCAATCAAACCTGCCTTATACGCCCATAATAAATGCATACTTTGAGCATTTGGAACATTTATATGAATTAATGTATTATTGTTGCATAATTGTTTTATACATTTTAACATTTGTATTGGATCGGTTACTTCATGTAATAAACTGCTAAGTATTATGAAATCAAATTTTTCATTTTTTAATTCTTCTATTTTATTTTCAAGAAAATCATTAATAACAGTGATTTTTGAATTATAGTTTCTGGTTTCTTTTATTATTTTGCAAAAATATTCAGATGGTTCAACAACCGTAAATGTTTCGTAGTTATTATAAAAATCAAATATAGATTGAATACCACACCCAACTTCTAAAATATTTTTAGGCTGATATTTATTTAATATTTCCAAAACTTTTTTTCTTCTGTACTTAACCATTATATTTTCAAAGTCGTGGTCAATATAATCTTTTGTATATTTATTAATATCCCTTGCAATTTCTTGCATTATTCATTGATCCTTCTCAAAAACTCATCATAATTTCTTATATATTCTTTCTCATCATAATAATCTGATGCTAAGACCATTAATTTGCAGCCGTAGCTGAAATTGTGCATTTCGCGCCACATGTTTTTGCCTATGTATAAGCCTTTGTCGGGGCGGTTTAGCCAAACGGTTTCTCTATTTTTTCCATCATCTAAAACAAACTGGCAAGCGCCATCCATTGCAATTATAATTTGCTCCATATTTTTATGTGCATGAAGGCCGCGGGCTTGCTCCGGGAGTGTATCAAA
>CALUUL010000054.1 GCA_944323945.1 Candidatus Gastranaerophilales bacterium | reverse complement strand
TTAGTGAAACCCAATGAACAAACTAATTTTGCCATATTATAACAAAATATAAACAATAAGTCATGAATTTGTAATAGTATGTAGGTTGGGTGAAACCCAACAACTTATTCATTGTAGAGCCTTATTAATTGTGCAACATTAATATTAATCATTCACCATTTTAAGATTCTGAAATAAATTCAGAATGACAATTTCAAATCCAAAATGACGTTTGATTATTGTCATCCCGAACTTGTTTCGGGATCTTGTCCGCGATGAATTACAAATGCTGTGTATTCTATTATTTATATCTTACTATAAAACGGTAAAGCCAATTTATTCGTTGGGTTTCACCCAACCTACATTTTGTTACTAAAAACAGCCTTTCCAATAAAAAACTCACTTTATTGGACGATTTCAGAACTTTTTTATTGAAACTTGCAGTATAAACATAAATTTATTTTATAGTTAACTTTCAAATTTAAATAAAAGAGGTATAATATATGCACCTGCATTACATTAGTAGTTTTATCTATAAACTAAATTATTAAGTATTAGGAGTAATTATAAAATATGTCGAACATACAAAATATAAGAAAATTTTTTAAAAGTGTTCACAATAAAGTTAATGATATCAACAACATATCCCATAAATGCACAATAGAAGAATTAGATATAAATGATGTACCAGTATATATAGATGATAACAAAGAAAATGCATATATAGAGGTTGCAGCAAATTTATACAGAAAAGCAAACAATTCATTAGGGCAATATATCAATATTACTGTTAATGACAGGTATTACTTTAAAAAGGCTTTTATTACCAATATTCAACACATTGCAAAAGATTTTGAACATATAAACCTTGAAATAAAACTCAATGAATATTACTATGGCGCACCAGGTTGTGTAAATATGTCAGTTTTAAATTTAACTGATAAAATCCACAGTTTTGATGTTTTATTTGAAGCAGGGTCATTATATTCAAAATTTTTATTTCAAGGACATAACATACATTTAGCAATAATTGGAAAAAAATTATATATTTATTCTGAAGATGAAGTTGAGGAAGAAGAATTTCTTAAAATAACTAATGCCATAAAAACCGCTATTGGATTTCTTTCTTGCAGCTTTATTGGCGAAAAGGAGATATATCTTAGATTAAGCGGAAATATGGATGGCTTTAAAAATATTGAATATTTAAAATCATACCCTATGACATCAAATAAAAACTTGGACTTTGACATTTTCCCTCTTAACCTTACGGCTACAAGAATTTATTTTGAACACCATATGCAAAAAGAAATATGCCGTTTAAGCTTAGAACAATTTTGTGAATTATGTAATATAATTTATAGTAAAGAACACATACAAACTGCGATTAGCTATATATCAGATAGTGCTTCTTCGAGGCTTCAATTATCAAACAAACTTGTCTTGCTTGCTTGTGCATTTGAAGCCGTAACTAGAGAGGTAAGAAGCAGTCAGGGTGAAAAAATAATAGATGATGATAAGCTTTTTGAAAAAATAAAAAAAACTGCCATGACAGCTATAAAAGATTTTTTTGATAAACATGATGAAATAGATTCATTAATAAAAGAAAGAATACAGGAAAAGCTTCCTAAAAAAATAAGTAATTTTATTACAAATGGCGATAAATACAATATGCCGTTTGAGATTTATAACATTCCAAAATGGTCAAAAGAAGAAAAAAAAGTTATTGAAAAAAGAAACAATATGTTCCATGGAGAGCCTTTTACTTATGAAAACGATATAGAAACAGATATTCTAAAATATTTATACCATACAAGAATATACTACTATTATATATATGTAATAATACTTAAAATGATTAGTTATGATGGTTGGATTATAAATATCAGACTTTGGGATAAAATTGTTTTATATCATAACAGTTTCTTTAACAAAATGCAAAATAATTCACCTAAAATAACAGATTTTTTAGATAATACTAAAGCTTATAATCAAGCTCATGAAAAATATGAAAAAAATGTATTATCAGAAGAATTTAAGAATGATTACATTGTAAACCTAGATTTTACCAAATAAAAACTCACTTTAGGGCAATTTCAAATTTTGCAGCATAATAATATAAAAAATTAGTCATTTTTAAGTATCTTATCAATCTTGTTTTGCAATTCTTCAGTGCGCTCAATATTTAATGTTTCTATATCTACATCTTGCACAATTTCTTTTAAATAGCTTTGAGCATAAAACAAGTTAAAATCAAGTTTTTCATTGAGTTTATCATTTTTACCGGCTACTATAACCTTATATAGTTCTAATAAACTTCTATTATTTTTTTGTGTTTTTTCATCAAGTTTGGATAACTTTTCTTCCTTTTCTTTTTTTAGTTTGCTTAATTTTCTTGGTGCTATATCTACACCGTCTGTTTTTAAATAGTAGTTTAACAAAATACATTCATCAGGTTTTGAATATTGCTCATACCTGTCAAAATTCTTTTTTATTCTTTCTTTGTTCTGTAAATTAACCTCTTTTTTAAATTTTGCAAGTTTAAAATATTCTAAAAGATGTCTTAAAAGCCTTGAAAATTTATACTCTTTATCCGTAAGTATCAAATTAATAACATCTATAACGGTAAATTTATCCTCTGAATGATAAGTGTTAGTATCATTCTTTATTGCCATAAGCCTATTAATTGCTTCTTCAGATAATCCCATAGTTTTATAAATTTGTTCGTATGTTAAATTGGTGCATTCAGCTCTACCTAGCAAATAATCAACTGAAACATCAAAAAATTCAGCTAGAGCAAGAATATTTTTCATACCAGCTCCCAAAGTAGCTCCAAAATTGCTATGATTAACATCAATAACCTCATAGTTTTTTAGTGTTTTTACCGAAATACTAATGCCGCAATTTTCAAATAGTTTTTCTGATAATGTTTCATGTGAAAGATTATGCTTGTTTCTTAACCTCTTTAATCTTCCTGCAAAGCGAATGGCATCTACAATCTGTTTTGCTGAATACTCTTTATTTGAATACTTTTGTTTTGAATTTTTATTATTTTCTTTCTTTTTCATTGGTAAAATATATTTCCTTTTTATTTTAAATTTAACTTAATTTGCTCTTATTTTTTATTATATATCAACAAAAATTATTGTAAACTATGCTTATTCTAAGGTAAAGAATAATTCTTTATAGAAAGGGGATTAATGAAAAATATTAAAATCAAAGACATTATTAAAAAATCACGCTTCAAGCACTATGAAATTGCTGAAGCTATGGGATTACAGGATAGCTCTTTTTCTCGAATGTTGAGAAATGAGCTTACAGAACAACAATTTAAGCGTGTTGTTAATGCTATCAAGCAATTACAACAAACTTATCAAGAGGTTTAAATGCCTCAACCAAGCGAGAAATTTATTAACGATACTAGCGCACATTTTCAATGCACATCAACGGATGAGGCTTTTGAAATTGCTGCTAATTTCTTTAGTTTTTCTCGCCTGTTACTAAAGTTAGATAAAAAACGAAATGCCGAAAAGGCTAGAAAGCAGGAACTATGCAACAAAACAGCTTAAACACAAGCCCAGCAGATGAATTAATGCAAAAAATTAAACAAGTGTTTGATGAGTATTATTCTCAAATGCTTAGTGAGTATATCAAAACAGGATTAAGGACGAAAAAAGAAAGTGAGGTCAAAAATGCTTAATAGTGAAAATGCCCCTGATAAAAAACAAGGGCAAAATAATTTAAACTTCAAAAATAGTATAGCAAAATTCAGCTCAAAAAGCAAGCATTATGGTATTTTAAGAGGGTTTAACTCTTTGAAAAATGAAAAAATTTTTATTTTATACAACCATTTAAAACGCCCGATAAGCCCTTTGACTGGTAAGGCGATAGGGATTAATAACAAAAAGCATTTTGTTGACCTTCAAACGGCTATAAAAGCTCTTGAAAAGCATAAAATCGCAACTGGAGTAGGTATAATTTTAGGCGAAACTTCAATGGGGAACATTTGTGCTATTGATATCGATAAATGTATATCAAATAGTAAAAAACTACCAAAAGAAGTACAAGAAATTCTTGATAGCTTTAGTGGAACATACATAGAAATCAGTCAGAGTCAAACTGGCATGCACATTTTATTCTTTGGAAAAAAGAAAGACGATTGCAGGTGTAAAATCAGTCGATACAATTGGTGCAAGAGTTTAGAATGTTACGACCATGAACGCTATATTGCACTAACTGGGAATGTACTACAACCAAATAGCTCACTTAAAAATTGTCAATCTGAACTTAATGCCTTTTGCGATAAACACCTACACATAAACTTAAAATCATTTAACAATAAAATAAATTATTCTAACAAGCTAAAAGAAGGCTTGCAGACAGACAAGAAATTTACGCAACTCTGGCAAGGAAACAGACTTTTTAAAGACGAGAGCAGGTGCGACCTCGCATTAATGGCAAAAATTATGTACTGGACTGGTTATGATATAGATTACTCAATAGAAGCCTTTAAATCCAGCCTCTACGTAGCTCAAAAAGATGATTTACACAAGCTCAAGATGAAAAGAGCGGATTATCTTATAAGAACGGCTAAAAAATGTTTGGAGGGGGTGTAAAATGGGCAATTACAACCCCGTCTATAAATCGATATGGCAGAGTCGAAAATTTACTAAATTATCATCAACAGCGAAACTTGTGTATTTGAACTTGATAACAAACAAACAGACTTCACAGACAGGTATATTTAATATAATGCCACAATATGTTGCGTGCGATTGCAGTTTAGACATAAAAGAAGTAATAGAGATTTTAAAAAGTTTAGATAACTTGCAGATGATAAGATTCTTGGAGGACGAAAATCTTATATATATCCACAAATTTTTTAAATATACAAAGGGAATGATAAAAAACCCTGTAACTATTGCCAAGTCTTTATTAAGAGAATTCGAGCTGTTGAATAATTACGAGCTACAGAATTTGTTCTCTATGGAATTTAATCACGAAATACACGAAATTGAAATTGCTTTACAAAAAAATATGCAGCAAGCTCCAAATGAAGATAAGAAAAAGGATATAGAGGATTTAATTGAAAAACTTAATGCTTTGTTAATAAATTCTCAATAAATCATTAATGAACAATCAATCATATAAAAGTAATAATAAAAATAATCGTAACCACAGAAGTGAAGGAATAACACAACAGCAGTAAATACAAATTAATTGGAGGATTAAAAATGACAAGTAAAGACAAATTCAAAAAAAAGCATGAAGAACTAAAAGAGAAGTATGAAGATTTTATGAAGGATTGCATTTGGGAAAAGAAAAAAGAGATTAAAAAATATAAGCAATTTATCTTATTTTTAATATTAACTATAGCTCTCACGCATGTATATCTTATGCACACAATGAAAACAATCTCTATAATTATGAAACAAAGAAACACACAAGTAGAATGTATCAATAAAGGGGCTTGCTTATGAACAAATTTCCAAATCAAAAAGGATTAAGACGGGTAAACGAATTAACCAAAGAACAACGGCAAGAGTTGGCACGCAAGGCTGGTTTAAAATCAGGTGAAGTTAGGCGGAAAAATAAACAACTAAAGGATGAGTTACTTTATTTATTAGATGTTACAGACGATAAAGGCTCAACTATTCGTGAAAAACTTTGCTTTTCATTAGTACAACAAGGCATAACAGGTAATATAAGAGCTTTTGAAATAATTAGGTCAACAATTGGAGAAAATCCGATTGAACAAGTAGAGCAAACAATTAAGCAAAATATTGATGAAAAATTAGTTGATTTAGTCATAAATAAAATTAAAGATTTATAGGAGAATTTTTAAATGGTAAATTATAATCCCAAGAAAGAGTTTTTAAAACCAAACTCGGTTAGAACTCCATTAGAAAGAAGCGAATTAGCAAAACGAGCTGGCATGAAATCAGGTGAAATTCGTAGAGAAAAACGCAAAATGCGTGAGATATTAGAAATCTTGCTATCGCAGGATATAATGCAAGCAGGTGCGTTAAAAAGCACAAAAGAAGCTATGATGTGCAGTATTGTTAAAAAAGCCGTTAATGGCGATTTAAAAGCCGTTGAGTGGATACAGGCATGTATAGAAGAAAAACCAGCCGAGAAATTGAGTCTATCACCATCTCCAGAGGTTAAAACAGAGGTGCAGATGATTATAGATGAAATTATAGGAAATGTTTAGTTATGACTTAATTGTTTGAGTTAAATTGTATGCCTATGCCTTGACAATATCCATAAAATCGCCTTAATGGGTATGTTTGCCTGCAATCATTAGCTAACTCGTCAACTTTAGTTTGTATGTCTGCTTTAATTCTTGCCTCTTCCTTCTCTTTTTCTTGTTTCAATATTGCAAATTGTTTAGTTTGAAATTCAATATCTTTATCAATTTTTTTATACTTCTCATATTCTTTTTCACAAGGATTTACATAAGCTTGTTTACTCTGTGGTAATTTCGCTAAGCATTTATTAATTGCATATTCATCATCAGCTACTACTAATCCAGAGCTTGTTTTAAAATATGTAGTTTTCCCATATAAATGCCCACAAGGACCATTTATAACTTCGTTCAAATCTGCATTAGCTTGAGCCAAGCTACAATTCATTATTAGTTTATGGGTATTGTCTTTCTGCTTTTCTAAAGCCTTTATTTTGTCATTGGTGGCTTTTACTTTTTCATTATACTGGTTGAATACCGCTTTCAAATCCCTATTGCATTCGTCAATATATTCATGCAATTTCTTTTTATAATCATCTATTGTTAATTTTTGTTCATTCGCAAAAGCTGTTGTTGCAGATAACAAGATTAAAGTGATAATTAATATTTTTTTCATAGTAAAACCTTCCTTTTATTTTATGCTTATAATGACAGCGGAAATTTATTATTTTCTGTATCAGTTTCATATTTATCAATATTTTTATGCTCTGAATTTTGAGATTGTCTTATAGCAAGTGTTTCTCTGTAGTCTTTTGCTTCTGCAATCTTTGTAAATTCAATTTCTGCATAATTTTCATGTACAACACGTTCAATCTCATCTAATGAAACGTTAAAAAATTCTTTTTTTAAGTTCACTAGATTTACCGCTTTGTCCTTAAAGTGATTATGTAATTTTGTTTCAAGTTCTGGAGCATTTTCGGAAAAGATTAGGGCATGTACATCAAACTTAAACGGCACAGAGGCATCTCCTAATTCGTTTATTCTGTCCATAGGTTCTAAACGTCTTGTCATACCAATTTTATAGATGTTTTCACCAAATGAGCCTATATTGGAGATAACATAAATATAACCGCATTTTGTAAGCTGTGCTTGAGATATAGCCCGTTCTTTCCTGTTTTCTGCCTCTTGCAATTGAGCTTGCAATTCTGCGATTTTTGCTTCAAAGGCACTTCTTTCTGCTTCATTGGCTTTTTCTAAATCCTTTTGTGCTTGTAATAGGGCTTTTTGATAGGTTCTCTCGTCTTTTTCCGCCTGTAATCTAGCTTCTTCATATTCTTTAATGGCTTTTTGTTCTTCTCTTATTTGTTCTTGTATACGTTTTTGTTCTTCTTTTTCTTCTTGCTTTTTAAGTGCATATTCATGTGTTAAATATAATTCTTCAAGTTTTAAGTCCAAATCTTCTTTATCAAGATTGGTTATAAACATTGAATTTGAAGCCAGTTTATTAATTGTTTCAAATGCTTTCTTAATTCTAGCTTCCATTTGTTTGATATTCTTCCAATCAACTTTTGCTATAATGGCATCGCATTCGGCATTAAAGGCTCTGTATGTTAGTTTCATACTATTTTTCTTGTCTTGTTTGAATGATACATTAGATAGATGTTTTAATGACTCCAGACAATGTTTGCTATATGCCTTCTGCTTGTCATAGTTTAACTCTAATGCCATTTTATATTTCGCTGATATATCATAATGAAAATGAGGTTTATATAACCCAAATTCTAAAATATCAACATCATCTTCCGCTAATGCAATGGCTTTTTGTAGTTCACTATAATATGCTCCTTTAGTATTATAGTCATTTGTTAGCTCTTTAACTTTCTTTTCAAGGTCTTGGCATTTGATATTACGTATATTGATTTCCTTGTCTATATCAATTATACCTTTATACTTGTCTAAAATTTTTCTGTTTTCTTCCTTGATTTTTTCCACTATGTTGTTGCTATCTTCCTGAATTTTTCTGTTTTCTTCCTGCAATTCTGCAAACGCTAAATTTGTTCTGCACACTTGAATAAACGCTATTATTAAGACAATAGCCAAAATAATAAATATATTAACAGTTGAAGTATTGGTTGGACTGGTAGATATAAAAAATCCTGTTAAAGTAAACAAAATGAAAGCCACAGTTGCTTTTATAGCCCAGAATTTATTTATATTAAATTTTGCTTCTAGTTTTTTCTCAACATAAGAACTTAATGGCGGTAAAAATACTAAACCCAATAATATAAATGATATTCCCACCAATACCGTTGAAAATAAGCTCGTTAACCCGATTAAAATAAATGTTACACTAAAAAACCACCCTGCCGCTAATCTTACAATATTTAAAAATTTATTCATCTTCACCTTCTTTTTGTTCTAATTTTGCTCACACTATCAGATATCCATTTCTTTAACTTCCTTGATATATTCAACCCATCTTTCAATATTTTCTAAATAGACCTCAATAGGTTCATTTTCAAGCCATATAACATTGTCTTTTGTAATTATTTGCATTTTTGAACTTTTTTTACCAAACTTTATCCTGCCTATTTGTAAATCCTCATACATAAAATTGTATGTTCCGTCTTTAAGCTGGTCTATGCTCAAATCATCTTCAACCAGTCCTGCACCTCACTTTAACTACTTGTATTTAGAACACATGATTTTAGTAATAATTTTTGACTCTATGCATATTATATGCACAGAGATACAAGAAAATCAACAGAACTTGCACTCTAGATTAATTAATTTATTCATATATTTCCTTAAAAATAAATAAAGAGGTAAAAACTATGTCTGAACTAAAAAAACTTTTAGGAAAAAGAATTAGGGAAATAAGAATTGCCAGAGATTTAACGCAGGAACAGTTATCTGATTTAACTGATATCGGGGCTTCAAGCATAAGTAAAATTGAAAGCGGACATTTTCATCCGACAGATGAAAATCTTGAAAAAATTGCAAAAGCACTAAATGTTGAGCCATATAAGCTATATATGTTTAATTCACAAAAAGAACCGAAAGAATTATTAGAAGATATGCAGACAATGTTGAAAAATGCGAGTGAAGATGAAATCAGGCTTGCATATAAAATCCTAAGCGGAATATTTTATTAAAATCGGGGGATATAATGGAAAAATATCAACAATACGAAAAAGAGCTTCTAACTCTGCTTTATGATTCAAAGAAGAGTAATACAAGCCTTAAAGATATTAATACCTCAATCAAAGCACTCATAAACAAAGACCCTGCCGGCATGTTTGAGGTTATAAATGAACTCAACACATCTGGATATACTCATATAGTTGCAAAAAGAGGTATCGGAAAACATTTTTTTACATCTATTCCAGAGGATTACTTGACCTTAAAAGGTGAAGAGTATTTTAAAAAATACATACATAATGTTGCATAATGTTTTGTTTCTATGTAAACTTATAATATGAACATCAAAGACTATGTAACAATAAAAGAAGCGGCGGAATTATTAGGAGTTGATAAAACAACTTTGAGGCGGTGGGATAAGGCTGGGAAGCTCAAACCACACAGACACCCTTTGAACTCTTACAGGCTTTATAAAAAGTCTGATTTAGAGGCAATTTTAAAGGGGATTGAGAAATGAGCATAACAGAAAAAAGCGTTAAGGTTGTTTTATATGCGAGAGTATCAAGTAAGGACCAAGAAAAAGAAGGTTTTTCTATACCTGCTCAATTAGAGCTGCTTAAAAGCTACGCAACAAAGAATAATATGCTCATTATCAAAGAGTATGAAGATGTTGAAACCGCAAAATGTGCAGGAAGAACTAAGTTTAATGAAATGGTTAAGTTTCTAAAATCCTCTAAGGATTGTTGCACTATTTTAGTTGAAAAAACGGATAGGCTTTATAGAAATTTACCCGATTATATAACGCTTGATAATATGCCCTTAAACCTTCATTTTGTAAAAGAAGGAACTGTTTTAACGCCCGAGTCGCACTCTAGCGAAAAATTTATGCACCTTATAAAAGTGGGAATGGCAAGGCAATATGTTCAAAATTTAAGTGAAGAAGTTAAAAAAGGTTTAACCCAAAAGGCAAAAGAAGGATATGTTACAGGCAAACCTCCATACGGTTATAAGAAACTGGATAAGAAAAACAGTGTAATAGATGAAAAGACAGCACCTTATGTTGTCAGAGCCTTTGAACTCTATTCTAAAGGTGATGTTTCATTAAGACAATTATCAAGCCGATTGTATGATGAAGGCTTTATATATAAGGACACCAATCCCAAAGCATATAAAACACAGATTGAGCATATACTAAAAAATCCTTTTTATTATGGCATTGTGCAATACAAAGGGGAATGTTATGAAGGTAAGCACCAAGCGTTGATTACAAAAGAATTATTTGACTTAACACAACTCGCTTTCAGAAAGGATAATAAACCTAAACACATGATAGCTAGAAATTTCTTATTTGCAAGCATGATAAAATGCTCAAAATGCGGCTGCAACTTGTCAGGAGAGATTAAAAAAGGTAAATATATTTACTATTCTTGCACTGGCGGCAAGGGAGAATGTGAGCAGCAACATATTTATATAAAAGAAGAAACTATTGAAAAGCAGCTATTACAGGCTCTTTCAAGAATTGCAATTACTGATGAACACAAAGAATGGATTTCAAGCGTTTTAGCGGAAAGTTTCAAAGATGAACAAAGATACACAAAAGAGAGAATAAATAGCTTAAATACACAGAAACAAAAGTTAAGAGAGCGGATTGATAAAATCTATTTAGATAAGCTGGACGGCAAAATTTCCGAAGATTTTTGGCTGGATAGGCATAATAAATGGACACAGGATTTATTCGCCATACAAAACGCTATAACCGCCCATGAAAAAACAAATATAAACTTTATTGAAATGGGTACAAAATTCCTAAAAATCTGTAATGAAGTTGAGGATTTATACAAAGTTGCAGATAATAGCGAAAAAAGAGAATTACTAAATTATGTACTTCAGAACTTATGTATGGATGGCGAAAACCTAAGCTATGAGTACAAAAAACCCTTTGACATATTCGCCAAAGGATTAAATCGTAATAAAAAACTCCCCAGGTTGGACTCGAACCAACAACCTACCGGTTAACAGCCGGTTGCTCCGCCATTGAGCTACTG
>CALUUL010000053.1 GCA_944323945.1 Candidatus Gastranaerophilales bacterium | reverse complement strand
TAAATAAAAGAAACGGAGATAGAATTATGGCAAAGACAATAGGTATTGACTTAGGTACAACAAACTCGGTTGTAGCAGTCATGGAAGGTGGTAAACCTACGGTTATTGCTAACGCAGAAGGTTCAAGAACAACACCTTCTATCGTTGGCTTTTCAAAAACAGGTGAAAAACTTGTTGGTCAATTAGCAAAAAGACAAGCTATATTAAACCCTGATAAAACGGTTATTTCAATTAAACGTCATATGGGTGAAGATTATAAAAAGAATATTGATGGTAAAGATTATACTCCTCAAGAAATTTCTGCTATGATCTTAAGAAAATTAGCTGATGATGCATCTAACTATTTAGGTGAAAAAGTAACATCAGCAGTTATAACAGTTCCTGCATATTTTAACGATGCACAAAGACAAGCAACAAAAGATGCAGGTAAAATTGCAGGCTTAGATGTACTTCGTATAGTTAACGAACCTACAGCTGCTGCTTTAGCTTATGGTCTTGAAAAAGAAAAAGCTGAAAAAGTTTTAGTATTTGACTTAGGTGGTGGTACATTTGATGTTTCAGTTCTTGAAATAGGTGATGGTGTACACGAAGTTCTTTCAACTTCAGGTGATACTCACTTAGGTGGTGATGACTTTGACCAAAAGATTATTGATTGGTTAGTAGATGAATTCAAAAAACAAGAAGGTATTGATTTAAGAAATGATAAACAAGCTATGCAGCGTTTAAAAGAAGCTGCAGAAAAAGCAAAATGTGAATTATCTTCAGTTGTTGAAACTACAATTAACTTACCATTCATAACAGCAGATGCAAATGGTCCAAAACACTTGGATATGAGTTTAACAAGAGCTAAATTTGAAGAATTAAGCCACGATTTACTTGAAAGATGTAAAAAACCGGTTGCAGATGCTTTAAAAGAAGCAGGATTATCAAAAGGTGAAATAAATGAAGTTGTATTAGTAGGTGGTTCAACTCGTATTCCTGCTGTTCAAGCATTGGTTAAAGAATATACAGGTAAAGAACCAAATCAATCTGTAAACCCTGATGAAGTTGTTGCCGTTGGTGCTGCAATTCAAGCAGGTGTATTAGCTGGCGAAGTTAAAGATATAGTATTACTTGATGTAACGCCTTTAACATTAGGTATTGAAACTTTAGGCGGTGTTTTAACACCATTAGTACCAAGAAATACTACAATTCCTGTTTCTAAATCACAAGTCTTCTCAACAGCAGAAAATAACCAAACAGCAGTAGATATTCACGTACTACAAGGTGAAAGACCAATGGCAAAAGATAATAAGTCATTAGGTATGTTCAGACTTGAAGGTATTGCTCCTGCTATGAGAGGTATTCCTCAAATTGAAGTTACATTTGATATTGATGCTAACGGTATTGTTAATGTTTCAGCTAAAGATAAAGCTACAAATAAAGAACAAAAAATCACAATTACAAACTCTTCTAACTTATCAGAAGCTGATATTGACAGAATGGTTAAAGAAGCTGAAGCAAATGCTGAAATTGATAAGAAACATAAAGAAGAAGCTGAAATCAGAAATAATGCTAACAGCTTAATTAGTTCTGCTGAAAGAATTGTAAAGGATTTTGAAGGCAAAATTGCTGAAGCTGATAAAACAAAACTTGAAGAACAAAAGAAAGCTTTGGAAGATGCTTTAAAAGAAAATAAATCTGCAGATGAAATCAAAAAACTTTCTGAAGATTTACAACAAACTATGTATGCAATTTCTCAAGCTGCTTATTCTCAAGTTCAACAAGAAGGTGCTCAAAGTGCAAACTCTGAAAGTGCTTCATCTGAACAATCAAAATCAAATAATGATGATGATGTAATTGATGCAGAATATACTAAAGAATAATTTTCTAATGCAGTTGAAAAAAGACTCGATTTATTAATCGAGTCTTTTTTATTATTAAATTTTTTATTTGAAGCTTAACCACATGGTTTCATAAGGTTTTAGTTTTATTATTAATTTTTTATTCTCAATAATAAATATTTTAGGTTGTTTAGTTATTAGTTCTTGCATTTTTATTTCAGTATCAGTTTCATTTAATTTAAGATGATTAATATCTAATTCTGCAAAAACTTTTTTATCAGATAAATTGTTGACCATCAAAATTTTATCATATTTTCCTTTTCTTAAATAAGAAAAAACTTGTGGTTTATCTGATTTAACTTCTATAAAATCACCACGTGAAATTGTATTATAGTTTTTTCTAACCTCAATTAAACGTTTAACGTTTTTATATATTTTGCTATTAAAATTATTATTTCTATACATTGCTCGGTAGAATGTATTTCTTTTGATTGCGCCTCTATGAATGTCTCTACTGTCAAAATATGAAAGCATTTCTGAGTTTTTATTCTTCTTTTTATCTCTTCTTTCTCTTATTTTTGCCCATCTTTGAGCGTACGAGAAATTATTTTGGCTTCCTATTTCATCTCCGTAATAAATAATTGGAATACCTTTTAAAGATAAAAGTATTGCAAATGTCATATTAATTCTATCAATGTCATTATCGAGGAAGTTTGCCAATCTTCCGCTTATTCCAAAACCTTTACGGAATTCTGCACCCTTATCGGCTAAATCTTCATATAATAATTCTCTGGTTTCTTTATTAACCATTTCAAGTGTTAATTCATCATGAACTCTTAAAAATACTGCCCAGCTTGCACTATCAGGAATTTGAGGAGTTTTTTTATGTGTTTTCCAAAAATATGAATTATCTCCTGATACTATAGTAGCCCATATCGCAGGCATATAAGGAAAATGATATGCAATTTGAGCTTCATTTGTTCTTGTAAGCTCTTTAATTTTATTGTCTATATTTATTTCGACTTTGTTTTCTGTTCCAAAATAAGGAAGAAGTTTTTTGGGCGGTTGACAAGCTTCTACCTGAATAACACTTCTTGGTGCTGTTTCTTGCAGGAAAGTGCTCAGAATTTTTATTATTTCATGTGTTTTTGGTAGATTTTCTGCATTCGTTCCTTCTTCTTTAATCAAATAAGGAATTGCATCCATTCTGAATATATCAATACCAAGATTTGCCCAAAATGCTATCGTTTCAAGATTATAATAAAGTACTTTTGGATTTTCCCAGTTTATATCAAGTTGAAAAGGATAAAATGTATGATATAAATAGTAATCTTTACCGTCAATTGTTACTTTTCTATAGTTAGATTGTGTTATTTCCGGGAAAATTAATCTTCTTTTTGATATTTTACCGCTGTCGTGTTTATATTCAGCTATGTAGCCTATTTTTTCATCTTTGTATACTTTTTTCTCTGGTTCTTTATCTGATACAACAAAATAATTAAGTTTATCTAAATCTCCATTTTGTGCGTCTTTAAACCATTGGTGCTGTTCAGAAAAATGGTTTAATACTAAGTCTGATTTTATTTTGAACCCTTGTCTTTTGGCTTCTGTTATGAATTGAATAAATTCTTGCATACCGCCAAGGTCTTTTCTTACATCACGAGGATTTTTTACATCAAAACCTGCATCACCCATTGGGGAATCTGCAAATGGAAGCATATATATTGTTGTTACCCCTAAATCTCTCAGATATCGAAGCATTTTTACTGATTTATAAAAAGTATTTGGGCTCATATCATCATCAACACCAAACTGATCTACATAGAACATGTATATAATTTCATCTTTGTACCAGTCATTACTTCTGTTTAAATCTTCTTGTTTTAATTTTTCACTTCTTTTATATCTGGTTTCTTTTATTATCTTCAATATATTTACATATATTTCATCAACTTGTTCTTCTCCATATACTTTAGCTATAGAAGATTTGAGTTTTTTTTCAATATCCGGAGAAACAATATTTTCTGTTTGAATTGAATCAAGAATCTTTGGATTGGTTATAAATCCGCTATTAAACGAAAACGCAGGAATCGTATAATTAAAAAGAACAGATAATACTAAAATAGTTATTAGAAGTTTTTTCATTATATATACCTTCCTACTTAATATTTATTTCATATTTTCCATAATATTTAAGCCGTTAAATATAGCTTTTAAGTTTGCCATAACTGTACTTTCATCACAGCCTCTTGATATTATGGTTTGCCCATTTGGTGCTTTAAAGTGCATAATTGTCATAGCCGATGCATCAGAACCCATATTTAATGCTTTTTGTTCATAGTTTAAAAATTCACAATCAAAACCTGCTTTTTGAATAGCTTTAATACAAGCGTCGACAGGACCATTTCCATATACTTCCACATTATATTCTTTATCATTGTATTTAAAGTGTAATAGGGCATTTTCTGTTTCAGTTTTATCAAGACTGCATAATTTGAATGCTCCTTTGACATTGAGAACATTATTATAATAAATATCAATAACATTTCTGGTTGAAAGTTCACCGATTTTTTCAGCTTCTGCTTTTGCAAATGGAGCTATTCTTTGTGCTTCAGATATTGTTATAGGGTATCCTGCATCTGTTATTATTTCAAATATTGCTGTTTTACCTGATTGAGAAGTGAATCCTAATTTTTCGTCATCTTTTCTTCCTATTAATGATGGATGAATAGGTCTATATGCGCCTTTTTGCATATCTTTTGTTTTTATTGCTCCATCTTGATGAATTCCGCTTCTATGTGCAAGTGCTTCAGGTCCTATTAATGCTGCTTTTTCGTATATTTTCACGTTTGACATATCAGAAACAATTAATGCTGTTTCATATATTTTATCAAGGTTTAAAGGAACATTAACTCCTGAATTATGTAGTGCTATAGCTACTTCATACAAATTTGTGTTACCGGCACGTTCTCCTAAACCGTTCAATGCACATTCAAGCTGGATTGCACCTGCAAAATAACTTTCAACAGTTGTAGCTGTTGCCATTCCTAAATCGTTATGATTATGAACAGCTATTATAATATCTTTAGGCAGTGCATTATAAACTTTTTCAACTAAATCAATAAATTTTTTAGGTCTTACTCTTTCAACAGTATTGGGTAAATTAATTACATTAGCACCTGCTTTTACAACTTCTTTTAATGTATCTATTACGAAATCAATATTTTCATGACAGTCGCCGAAATGTTCTACAGAAAATTGGACTTCGCCTTTTTTCCCCATTATTTTTCTTGCAAAAGTTACACCTTCAATTGCTTGTTTCCTTACTTCTTGAGGCGATTTATTAAGTACATATTCCATATTAAAAGGACTCATTGCAATAAATGTATGTACTCTTTGCTTTTCTGCTACTTTGATTGATTCTGCAGCTTTTATAATATCGTTTTCAACACATCTTGCAAGGGCCGAAATAACTATGTTATCAGGTGCTATTTGTGCTAATTTTGAACAAGCTTCAAAATCCATTTCTGAGGCTGCCGCAAAACCAACTTCTACACCTTGTATTCCAAGTTCTACCAAATGATTAAAGATTATTTCTTTTTCATTTGTATTCCAAGGTTTTTTAAGAGATTGATTACCGTCTCTTAAGGTAATATCATAAAAAAACGGTTGTCTTTCTGTCATTATTTTCCCTTTCTTGAGCTCTTTATGGTGTTATTGTAAGATAAATCATATTAAAAATAAAGTTTAAAGTTCTGCTTTTTTAATTATTAATGGTACAAGCAGGTTCCACGCTGTCTCATTTGGATGATTATCTTTTTCAATCATATTATATTTCTCAGAGCTTAAATCTTCTTTTGTTATCTCATCTGTATCTATTACAATGAAGTTATTTTTCTCTAATTTCTGCCTTAGAATTTCTTTATAGGGTATTTCATAATAATCATAAAAAACAATAATGAATTTTAGCTTTTTATTTTCTTGGTTTTGCCATTTATTTTCTAATTCATTTCGGGTTTCAATAAAATATCTAAGTACAAGATCTGTTAATGTTTCAGCATTTTTCTTATTGTAAATGTAGTCTTGTACATAATGATGATTTATAAATCTAATAAAGTAAAATGATTTTATATAGTCTATTATATTTATTCTGTTATTAATCAATTTTAATTTGTTTTTATAAAGAATATATCTTAGGTTAATCTCCTTACATTGATAGTCAAAAAAATCTACCAAGATTCTTCTATAATGATCATCAATCATTACATATATAACGGTATCAGAATAAGGAACAAATTTATAAAATATATTTTCTTTATTATTAATATCATTACTACTTCTTGCTTGGAAGAACATACCTTGTAAACCATTTCCAGGAAGTGCTCTATTATATACTGGACGTTTAAGTATTTCTGATAATTTATAACCAAGTGTTTGATTAACATCAAGATAAGATCCGTAAGCAAAAGAACATCCAAAAATTACTAATGGTGTACTTTTATATTCTAATCCAATAGGCTTTCTTCCAGGTATTGCACCATTAAGACCAGAAAAACAATTATTTGAACTATTACAATCCAATAAATATGGTTTATTTATGTTATGTCCATAATCTTCTATTTCCCAATTGTGATTTTTCTTATGGTCAATTTTTATTATTTGATAAGATATTATATCTAGTATAAAGAACAAAAAAATTATAAGAAATATATTAGATAGAAAGATTAAGAAGATTTTTTTCATTATTTTTTATAATTCCTTGATATGATTATTTTACTATTATAATATAAAAAACAAAAGGAAATAATATGATTGAAAGATATTCAAGAGAAGAAATGAGTAAAATTTGGGAGCTTGATTCTAAGTTCAAGTATTATCTTGATGTTGAGCTTGCTGTATGTAGAGCTTATAATAAATTCGGTCAAATATCTCAAGTGGTTTTAGATGATATTATTTCAAAAGCTTCTTTTTCTGTTGATAGGATTGATGAAATAGAGAAAGAAGTTCATCATGATTTAATTGCTTTTTTAACAAATGTAAATGAAAATGTTGGTGAAAATTCCCGTTATATTCATATGGGAATGACTAGTAGTGATGTTATTGATACTGCGTTAGCGCTTCAAATGCAAGATGCAGGTAAGATTATTCTTAAAGATTTAAATGATTTAATAGCAGTAATAAAAGAAAAGGCTAAAGAACATAAAAAAACTATATGTATAGGCCGTTCTCATGGGGTACATGCTGAACCAATGACTTTTGGTGTTAAATTATGCGGTTGGATAGATTTATTTGAACGCAATAAAAGAAACTTTGAAAAAGCATTGGAAGAAGCTAAAGTCGGTCAAATTTCAGGACCTGTCGGAACATATAGTAATATTTCTCCTGAAATTGAAAAAATAGCTTGTGAATTTTTAAACTTAAAGCCTGCTAAATTTTCAACTCAAGTAATCGCAAGAGATATTCACGCACAATATCATCAAGCTTTGGCTTTAATTGCTTCGGTTATTGAACAAGTTGCTGTTGAACTTAGACATCTTCAAAGAACGGAAGTTTTAGAAGTAGAGGAAGGTTTTTCTAAAGGACAAAAAGGTTCATCGGCTATGCCTCATAAGAAAAATCCGATATCAGGAGAAAATCTTTCTGGTTTAGCAAGAGTTGTTCGTTCAAATTCTGTTGCGGCTATGGAAAATATTCCTTTATGGCATGAAAGAGATATTTCTCACAGCAGTGTTGAAAGAATTATTTTCCCCGATTCAACCATTTTAATCGATTATATGTTATCACGTCTTGAAAGAACTATTAAAAATCTTGTTGTGCATAATGATAATATGCTTAAAAATACTAAGCTTTTTGGCGGTATAGTTTTTTCTCAAAAAGTATTATTAAAGTTATGTTCCAAAGGTTTGCTTAGAGAAGATGCATACAAAATAGTTCAAAGAAATGCTTTAGATGCCTTTAATAATAATGGCAGTTTTATTGATAATCTTATGAATGATAAAGATGTACTTGATAAACTAAATAAAGAAGAAATTGAAAGTTGTTTTGATATTAATGATTATCTTCATAATATTGATGAAATTTATAGAAGATTTGGAATATAAAATAAAATTTTTTAATAATCAGTTCGAATATTATAATTTTCTAAATCTATATCTTCTTCTTGTTCATAATATTCTTCTGTGAATTTTTGTTCTGTGATTTTTATATCGGCAATACTTTCCATTAAAGGAATATACTCAAGACATTTTTGTCCTTTTATTCCTATAGTTTCCATCTGAATCTCTCCATTAGGCAAAAGTTTTATTTTTAATTGCTTTTTTGTCATTCTTACTCCAAGTTAACAGTTAAAACTATAGTATTATCTTCAAAAACTTCTTCATCTTCTATTTCAAGGTTTTGTTCTTTCAATCGTTCTTTTATCTTATTGTATGAGGCTTCTTGTGTGTTTATTGAATATTGAGAACTTATATTGTTTATAAATTCTTTTATGTTTTTTTGTTCATAACAAGAAATTTTTAATTTATAAGGTTTTTTTTCGTCTATTTTATAAAATTCAAGATAAAAATTTTCGTAATTACAAAGTATTGTGTTACTTTTTTCTACGATATTTTGTACTTCATGTTCTATAAGAGTTTTTAAAAGAATTGTTTTATCCATAATTATCGTATTAAAATCAAATTCTTTAAAATTTTGATTATTGGCTTTGCTATATTTATGGTATTTTATTGCTCCTGTTAATTCTGGAACAATTTCAGAAAGCAATAAAATAGGAATTGATGTTATTGTAATTGACATATTAAACCTTTATATATCAAGTCTTCTTCCACCTCTTGCAGTTGTTATATCTTCTTCTTCTTGAATAATATTTTTATAATTTTCAATGCTTTCTTTTGAAGAAGCACATACTGCTCGTACATTCGCCCATTCTCTTATTGCGAGAATCTGCTCTTTTTGAGTTGTAGATAATGGTACAGTATTTTTAATTGCTTTTTCAAAATCTATCGGTTCCAATGAACGATTTTCAAAAAAAGCATCACATAAAGCAGTAATAACTACTTGTTCTATTTCTGAACCTATAAAGCCTTCTGTTTTTTGGGCTAATAGATTAATAAATTTGTCATCGTCAGGTTTTATATTGCCACAAACTTCAGCATCTTTTAGTCTCTTTTTTAAATGCACTCTGAATATTTCTTTACGCTCACTTAGAGTTGGTAAATCTACAAAGAATATTTCATCAAAACGACCTTTTCTTAAAAGTTCTGGTGGTAATTTGCTTATATCATTTGCTGTTGCAATAACAAATACAGGTGCTGTTTTCTCTTGCATCCAGGTTAAAAATGTTCCGAAAATTCTTGAAGAAACACCGCTATCATTACTCGAACCAACGCCATTTAGTCCTTTCTCAATTTCGTCTACCCACAGAATTGAAGGTGCTACAGCTTCGACTGTCGCAATGGCTTTTCTCATATTTTCTTCGGAGCTTCCAACTAAACCACTGAAAATTTTACCTAAGTCTAATCTTAAAAGAGGAAGCTGCCAAATTGTACTCATTGCTTTTGCCGTTAAACTTTTTCCGCAACCAGGGATTCCTGTTACAAGAACACCTTTGGGAGCTGGTATACAATATTTCTTTGCTTTCTCTGACCACGAATTATTTCTTTTTAAAAGCCATCTTTTTAAATTATCAAGTCCGCCTATATCATCAATATTAAGGTCGCTTTGAATGTATTCAAGTAATCCTGTTTTTCTTATGACCTGCATTTTTTCCTCAAGTATTACTTGAATATCATTCTTATTCAATGTTCCGTCTTGAACCATTGCCAAAGCAAAAGCATTCTCTGTTTCTTGCATTGTTAAACCTAATGCTGCTTTACATAGTTTATCTTTATCTTCTTCTGTTAATTCATCTGTATCTATACGTTTATTAACAGATATCATTCTGTTTAGCTTTTCTTTTATGTCTTCAAGTTTTGGCAATGGAAAATCATATATTACAATATCTTTCTGTAATGTTTCAGGAATTATTAAATCCGGAGAAATAAAAATAATATTTTTTCTTGCACTGCTTGTTTTTAATGTGAATATTAAATCTCTTAAAGCACGTACAATAGTAGCATCTGGAGTTTTATGTCTTGTTCCAAAGAATACATGGAAATCATATAAAATGAATACTGCATCTTTATCATATTTTTCTATATATTCAATTAACTTTATTGGATTTGTTGTATTTAAGATTGAATCATTTCCGCTTTTTAGTCCTGTAGATTGTGTCCATATAAGGATTTCTCTCGGATATTTAATTTGTGATTTGTTAGATACGATTGATTTTATATATTTTGTTGCTCTTTCTTCCTCATATGTAGCTATGTATATAAAAGGAAATCTTGCTTTTAAAAGATGAGAGAGTTTTTTAGGGTTAGTTTCCATTATTCTTTGCCTCTTTAATTTTTTTCAATATTATCATATTTATCAGTTTCTTTCCAGTTTTAGTGAATGTTAAACATATCTAGTTTCTTTGTAAGTTTCTCAAAGTCTCCCATTCCGTTCATAAAAATCATTCCGTTTCTTTCAATATTAATTTCTATTTTATTTTTGTATTTGTATATTATATTTTTATCAAATCTGTCAGTAAGAAAATGATAATTTTGATTTTTAGAACCAACCCAAGGTCTTGAATAATCTTTTTCTTCTTCTATATATTCTCCATCAATTAATAAATCGATGTTTTTTAATATATTTGTATATATATTTTTTAAATCTTCCAAACGATTTCCTGTAAAACAAACAACAGAAAGACCTGCTTCTTTTATCTTTGTGCATAAAAATTCAAGTGCTTTTTCCTGTTCAAAGGGTTCCCCGCCAAGAAATGTTACTCCGTCAATATTTTTAGTATTCAATATATCTTTTAAAATATCTTCTGCTTCATATTCTGTTCCGCTATTAAAATCCCAAGTCGCTTTTGCCCAGCAATTTTTGCAATGTCTTGAACAACCTTGAAACCATATACAATATCGTGTCTTCGGACCTTCTACTTTTGTATTCTTAATAATTTTATGTATACGAACTTTCATTTATTATATATCTATAATTCTTTCCGTTTCTTCTTCTTTCATTATTATATTATTTTCTTCTTTTTTTGATTCTTGTTTATTTCTTTTATAAGAATCAATATATATATAATTTCTCAACTGTTTTTGAAAATGCGAATTAATATTCATTTCCTCAAAAAATTCGTCTAAAGAGCCAAAACCATTATGTTTTTCTCTGTACTTGATAATATTTTTGGCTTGAATAATACTTAACCCGGGTAAATCAGTTAGTTCTTTTTCTGTTGCTTGGTTTAGATTGAGCATTTCTGAATAATATTTAGGAATGTTTACGTTTTCTATATTTTTTTCATTTTCAGGATCAATTTCTTTGATTTTAAACTGTGACTTAAATGTAGATATAATACCATCGTACATTGATTTTTCATTAAATAATGCACTTATACTGTCAAAAGTTTCTTCAAATGTATTATCTATATAGTTAAGTTCATAAGAATCTTGTTTTAGCCATTCAACTGTAGC
>CALUUL010000052.1 GCA_944323945.1 Candidatus Gastranaerophilales bacterium | reverse complement strand
TTTAATATAACATAATCATAATATTTATCAGGAATTTGCTTTAACCCTTCATCAATATCACCTTGAATTACAGATAACCCCTTTTCCAAGCATTGAATAACTTCTGTCTGCGAAATTTCAATACCATTACCTTTTATGTGTTTTTCCTCTTTTAATAATTTTAGTAATTGCCCGTTTCCGCAACCCAAATCAAGAACTCTTGAGCCGTTTTCTACCATTTTTACAATTAGAGAATAATTTAAATGAAGTCCTTTCGATGTATCATAATGGTTATTCATTTGTATCTCCTTGTATATGTGTATTTAAAAAACTCTTTATTATCTTCGATTGAACTTCATACTCAAGTAAAAATGCATCATGCCCGCAAGGTGACTTGATTTCACAATAAGAAACATCTTTTCCTAATTGCATTAAAGTATTAACAACTTCTTTTGATTGAGAAGAAGGGAATAACCAATCAGAATCAAAAGAAATAACTAAAAACTTTGCATCTGTATTTTTAAAAGCTTCTTTTAACGAACCGTATTTATCTGCAGGATCAAAATAATCGACTGCTTTTGTTATATAAAGATAACTATTAGCATCAAATCTATCAACAAAAATCTGACCTTGGTGCTGCAAATAACTTTCAACTTGAAAATCAATATCAAAATTAAAATCATAATGATTTTTATTTTGAAGTCTTCTTCCAAATTTATTATACATAGCTTCTTCACAAAGATAAGTAATATGACCTACCATTCTTGCATTAGATAGCCCTCTATCCGGTTTATTTTCTTTATCGTAATAATCACCGTTATTCCAATTGGGGTCTGAAATTATAGAGTTTCTACCTACAGCATTAAATGCTATAGCTTGAGGAGACAATCTTGAAGTTGTAGCTATCAATATAGTTGATGTAACATAATCAGGATAGGAAATTGCAAACTGCATAGCCTGCATTCCACCCATTGAGCCACCGGCTACAGCATAGAGCTTTTTGACGCCCAGAAAATCAAGTAATTTCTTTTTTACATGAACAGTATCTTCAATCGTAAACACAGGAAAACTTAATCCGTAAGGTTTTCCAGTCTCAGGATTAATACTTGATGGACCTGTAGTTCCACTGCACCCACCTAATATATTAGTACAAATAACAAAATACTTATTTGTATCAAACGCCTTATCTGGACCGATCATACTATCCCACCAGCCTGGCTTTTTATCATTTTCACTATGATATCCCGCTGCATGAGCATCACCTGTCAGTGCATGAATCACTAATATTACATTGTTACATTCTTCGTTTAATTTACCATATGTTTCATAAGCAACGGTAATTGGACCGAACTCAACACCACTTTCAAATTTTATTTTTTCTTCAACTGTAAAAAACTTAGTTTCTACAAGTCCTACATTATTTTTGTCAATTTGCATTTTTTTTCCTTTATGAACGGGCAATTTTTATTGCATTTTCAATATCTTCAATTATGTCATCAATATTTTCAAGACCAATTGAAGCCCGCATAAAGTCATTTGTTATACCTGCTTTTATTTTTTGTTCATCCGAAAGTTGTCTATGAGTAGTACCAGCCGGATATGTAATAATTGAACGAACATCTCCTAAATTTGTTGCGTGGATAAACAATTTTAATGCTTCAATAAATTTTGTACCATCACCATCTACTCCAAATCCAATTAATGATGAAGCACCTTTTTTCAAATACTTCTGTGCCAAATCATAATCTTTACTACTTTTTAATAATGGATAATTAACAAAATTTATATGAGGATGTTTTTCTAAATATTGAGCAAGTTTTAATGCATTTTCACAGTGTCTGTCCATTCTTACATGAAGAGTTTCTAATCCTAATTGTGTTAAATAAGCATTAAACGGACTTTGACAGCAACCCAAATCTCTTATCAAATGAGTTCTTGCTTTAACAATAAAAGCAGCTTCTCCAAAAACTTTATTATATACTACCCCGTGATAACTTTCATCAGGAGTTGTAAACATCTTGAACTTATCATTTTGAGCCCAATCAAATTTACCGGAATCTACAATCACACCGCCCATTGCATTACCATGTCCAGATAAATATTTTGTTGTAGAATGAACTACAATATCTGCGCCAAATTCTATTGGTTTGCATAAATATGGAGTTGGGACAGTATTATCTACAACTAACGGAATACCATGTTTGTGAGCAATATTAGCTAATGTTTCAACATCTGCAACTTTTATACTTGGGTTTCCAAGAGTTTCTACATAAATACACTTTGTTCTATCTGTAATTGCTTTTTCATAGTCTTCTAAGTTATCAGAATTTATAAATTTGACATTTATCCCCATTTGCTTAAATGTTTTTGCAAATAAGTTATAAGTACCGCCATATATTTTATCAGATGTTATTATTTCATCACCGGCACCTGCAAAATTTAACATTGTAATTAATATAGCAGATTGACCTGATGAAGTTAATAAAGCCCCAACACCACCTTCTAATGCTGCTATTCTTTTTTCTACAATATCCCACGATGGATTTGATAATCTTGTATAAATATCCCCAGGAACTTTCAAATCAAACAAATCAACTGCATGTTGAACACTATCAAAACTATATGCTGTATTTGCATATATTGGAGTTGATACTGCATGATTTTGTTTTTCCAAATCAATAAATCCACGTACTGCAAGTGTTTCAAACTTCATCTTTTATCCTCTTTGCATTTTTATACTTTTTTTATTATAGACTAATTTGCAAATAAAAAAAATAGCGGCTTAAAACCGCTATTTTTTATTTTTTTTCTTTTATCAAATTTGTAATAACTGCACCTATTAACAATGTTATAGCACCTATTAAAAATGCATATTCCCAATGATAATTTATACCAGAAGGAATTGTATATGCGCATTGACTAATAAACCAAGCCAATAAAGTACATACTAATACTTGAGGTCCAGCAATAAATATATTAAATATACCCATTACAGAACCTTCTGAACCTTTCTTTATAAACTCAGACAACATTGCAAAAGGAAGTGCCAAAATACTAGCCCAACCAATACCAGCTATAGCCATACATACAAGAACAAAACCAGGTTCTTTATACAATCCCATTCCAACAAATGTTAATGCTAATGTAATAAGAGAAATAAAATGTACTCTTTTATTACCAAATTTTGTAGATAATAAACCAATTGGAATTGAAACTAAAAAGCATATTAAATTTTGTATTGCAAAACATATAGAAGAAAAATTAGTTGCTTTATTTATTGTTGCCATATAAGAATTCTTAATTTCTTCTGTAGCAGTTGTTAAATCTGGAACACCATAAACAGTGTGAATAGCATATTGAGTAAAGAAAATATTTAAACTCATAATACCAATCCAGGTAAAAAGTTGCAGAGTACAAATTTTAGCTACCTCAGGAGAAGAACTGAAAAATTCAACAACTTTTTGCATAAAAGAAGGACCTTTTACTTTTTCATTCATTTCTGTAGTAGTTTCAACAAATTCATTTTTTTTGTATTTATGTTCTTTAGTAGTTATACAAGTCCATAACATAGCTAAAGAAAAAGCTAAAGCAGCCATCACAAATTGAGCATTAATACTCATTTGATAATTACATACATATTTTAAAAATGGAGCAGTACCTGCAGCAACAACAGAACCCAATCCGATTGCAAAACTTAAATAAGAATTTGCTAATGCGTGTTGTGTTTGTGGCACTAAATCAGGAACCAATGCTCTATATGGACCTTGGGCTGCATTCACACAAGCATCAATAATCCATATCATTATAGCGGCAATAATTAGACCGCCAAAAGCTATTTCCGGAATATTACAATAACTAGCAAGTTTTTCCCATATTTCTGCAGAATTAGGAAAAGCCCATAGTGCTAAACTTGCAAATATTGCACCAGCAAATAAATATGGTCTCCTTTTTCCAAAAATAGTATGTGTTTTATCACTTAACTCACCAATAATTGGTTGAACAAGCATACCGGTAACTGGTCCAGCCAACCATATCAAACCAAAAATCAATGGAGAAGCACCTAAACCTTCAGTAACAGGACCTGACAATATAATTCTCATTTGCCAAGCGAATTGTAAACCGAAGAAACCTAAGCAAAAGTTTAATAATTGTACTGTTGAGAATGGCTTTAAAATATTCTCTTTTTCTACTGCTTCGTTACTCATCATTTTCCTCTTTATTAACTGTTTCAAAATTCTTAATTAATTCGGGCAGCACTTCAAATAAATCTCCAACAATACCAATATCGGCTTGCTTAAATATTGGTGCATTTACATCCTTATTAACAGCTATTATTTTACCACTATTTTTTATAGCCGTTAAGTGCTGACTTGCGCCCGATATCCCAACTGCAATATATAGTTCTGGTGCAACAGTTTTACCGGTTTGTCCTATTTGTTGCGATTTAGTTATATATCCCAATTCAAAAGCTTCTCTTGAACCTGCGACTGCAGCATTCATTTTTTGTGCCAATTGATAAATCAATGCAAAACCATTATCTTTGCAAGCTCCTTTTCCGCCGGCTATTATAATTTTTGCACTTGTCAAATCTTTACTTTTTGATTCTTTTTTTATTGATTTTATAACTTTTATCTTACTTCCTTCATAATTAATATCAGACCAAGAAAAAATGGCAGTTGCCGTATGTTCTATTTCTTTTTCTTTAAATACATTTTCCTGAACAGTTGCCATTTGAGGAAACGTTCTGCATAATATATCTGCTGTGAGCTGACCACCAAATGTTGGACGTGTTGATAATAATAAGTTATTTTCGCCAATATTTAAATTAGTACAATCTGCTGTTAACCCTGTATCTAATTTTGTCGCAGTATATGATGCAACTTCTTTACCTTGCACGGTTGCACCTATTAGTATTATTCTAGGAGGATATTTCTTTGCTATTTCTGTAAAAAATCTAGGGAAATAATTACTATTATATCCTGTAATTCGGTTATCACATATAATTACAACTTCATCTGCACCATATTTTCCAAGTTCATATATTATTTTTTCATAATTCATCCTTGGACCGATAATACAAACCATTATTCTTTGATTCCAGATTTTTTCTTTTAATTCAACGGCTTTAGTTAACAGTTGTTTAACTACAGGTCTTATACTGTAGTCTTGTGTTAATTCTCCATATATTAATATGCCGTTTGGTTCCATTAACGCCCCATTATTTCTTTTATTTCCATCATTATTTCATTTGCAAAGTTCTCATTATCTTTTGCATATATCATTCTGCAATTTCTATCATCAGCAGTTTTATATACACAAGAAACATATGTTGGTGAACCTTTTACTCCGGTTTGTGTCTCGGGAATATTTAATTCATATATGTTATACGATTTATAATTATAATCTTGAGATCTTATATATCCACTAATTTTAGGAATTCTTGGTTTAAAAACATAATTACTTATACATAAGACAGCTGGCATTTGAACTTCAAGTACTTCTTTATATGCTTCTGTTTCTGTATTAATTTCTATCTTACCATCATTGATTTCAACAATTTCATTAACATGACAAATAAACGGATAATCTAACCTTACAGCTGTTGAAGGTCCTGTCTGTGAAGTTTCCCCGTCTATCGCACTTTGCCCAAATAATATTAAATCAGTACCAGGAAATTTTTCTTTAACCGTTGCAGCTAATACCCTTGATGTAGCACATGTATCTGAACCTGAAAATTTTGGATCAGACAAAATTACTGCATCATCTATGCCAAGAGCTATTGCTTCTTTTAAAACATCCAAAGCCTTACTTGGTCCCATTGTTATTGCAGTTATATTCGCACCGTATGCTTCTTTCAATCTAAGTGCAGCCTCTATTGCCTGTTTATCAACAGGATTTATAATAGAATCCATTTTTGTTCTATCTATATTATTATTTTGAGTCCATTTTACATCATTAGTATCAGGAACCTGTTTTATAAACACAACAATGTTCAATATTTTTAACCCCTTTACATATTATTGTGCTACAAAAACTATATTAGTGCAAATATTATTACTACATATCTAGAGCAATATCTAAAGTTTTTGCCTTTGCAACAATTGCACTGGAAGATATAACATCTACACCTGTTTTTGCAATATTTCCAATAGTATCAATTGTAACATTACCGCTTGCCTCTATTAAAGCTTTACCACCAATAAGTTCAACACATTGTTTCATTAAATCACAGTTCATATTGTCAAGCATAATTATATCGGCTTTTGCATTAATAGCTTCTTTTACTTGTTCTATGGTATCACATTCAATTTCGATTTTATGAGTATGAGAGAGGTGTTCTCTGATTTTATTTACTGCATTTGTTATTGATCCTGCATATTGAATATGATTATCTTTAATCATTACACAATCAGAAAGATTAAAACGGTGAAGTCTTGCTCCTCCTGTATATACAGCGTATTTTTCAAACATTCTAAATCCGGGTGTTGTTTTTCTTGTATCTGTAATTCTAGCTTTATTATTACCTATCGCAACTTGATATTTATTAGTTTCTGTTGCTATTCCACTTAATCGCTGGATATAATTCAATGCCGTTCTTTCCCCAATTAAAACAGCTCTGGCAGGACCTTCGATAACTGCTAGCGTATCACCTTTTTTTATTTTATCTCCATCTTTGAATAACTTTTGTATTTTTACTTCCTTTGAGAGTATCTTAAATACTATTTCAACTATATCAATTCCACATAATATGCCATCTTCTCTTGTATTTAATTTTGCAATTATTAGTTCATTTTTAGGAATCAAATAATCTGTTGTTATATCCCCAAAACCGATATCTTCTTTTAGTGCATTCTTTACGTGTTCTTCTACTATAAAATCGTGTAATAATACAGATGACATATTTGTTTAACCTTTCATTGTTGTATTTCTTGATAATTGATGAGATTCTGCGATTAAATCCTTTTGAGGATAATCCTCTCTATAGTGAGCGCCTCTTGATTCTTTTCTCTTTAAAGCAAATTCTATTATAAGTTCTGCAATTGTTAGCATATTCCTTATTTCATAGGAACTTCTGTCAGGACACTTATATGTATAACCAAATTTTTCCTTTAATTCGTCTATTTTGGCTTTTGCTATCATTAATTTTTCTTCATTTCTTATAATTCCAACATTATTCCACATTAATTCTTTTATTTCTCTAAATAATTCTTCAGTTTCTTCTTTATTATTTATTTGAATATTATCTTCATAGAAACTTATTATTTTATTTATTTGCTCATCTTGAATATAATTTTCTTCTAGACTTCTGGATTTTAAGAAATTAACCAATTCAAAAGCAGTAACAGCACATTCTAATATTGAATTGGATGCCAAACGATTTGCACCATGCAAACCCGTACAAGATGCTTCACCTATAGCGTAAAGTCCGTCTATAGACGTTTTTCCGTTTACCTTTGTTTTTATTCCGCCCATAAAGTAATGTGCGGACGGAGAAACAGGTATATAATCTTTTGATGGATTTATATTATATTCCCTGCAAGTTCCAAAAATTGTAGGGAAACGCTTTTCAAATTTTTCTTCACTAATATGTGTTGCATTAAGGTATACATTAGAAGTATTTGTTTCTTTCATTTCATTAAATATAGCCCTTGTTACAACATCGCGAGGAGCTAATTCTAGTCGTTTATCATACTTTTCCATAAACGTATGACCGTCTTTATCAACAAGCTTAGCACCTTCACCTCTGACAGCTTCTGAGATTAAAAACATTGTTCCATTTTCGCCAAGAGCAAAGGCTGTAGGATGGAATTGTACAAATTCCATGTCTTTTACTATAGCACCTGCTCTATATGCCAATGCGATTCCATCTCCTGTTGTTATATCTGGATTTGTTGTATATTTATATAATTGACCGATTCCCCCTGTTGCGAGTATTACTACAGGTGTTTCTACTATTTCATATTCATTTTCACTATAATTATATGTTATTAATCCCCTATTTATGTTTTTTGAGTCTTTTAATAATTCAACTGCCAATGTTTGTTCATATATATCGATATCTTTTTGAGACATTAAATATTTTACCAAGGCATTTTCTATACAAAAACCAGTAGCATCACCACCTGCGTGAAGAATTCTATTCACACTGTGTGCAGCTTCTTTTGTAAATTTTAATTTATTATTTTCATCTCTATCAAAATCTACACCTAACTTCTGCAATTCTTTCACTACTTCGGAACTTTTTTCGGAAATAAAAGCTGCAACCTTTGCATCTGTTAAACCTGCACCTGCTTTTATAGTGTCTTCTATATGCAAAGTACAAGAATCTAATTTATTTTCAGGCATTACGCAAACCATTCCGCCTTGTGCATATTTTGAATTAGATTCGATTAACTGTGATTTTGTAACTATTAAAAGACCATTTTCAAGCTTTACTTCTTTATGCAACTTTATTGCGGCATAAAGCCCTGCTATACCACTACCTACTATTACTGCAGAATACTTTGTGTGTTTCATCTTTATATCCTTATTCTATTTATTATTTTATTTCAAACATAAAAAAGAATAAATAAAAAAAGTTTAATCTTTATTCTGAATCCAAGTTTATTATCCTATTCTTTAATACGTTTATTCTTATATCCGTAGAATATATATATAGCAAGTCCCATAATTACCCATAACAAAAAGTATTTAGAAGAATCACCGCCTGACATACTTTTATATATCATAAAGCAGCTGCACATTATAATACCTAAAATTGGGAATAAAGGACAAAACGGAACTTTAAAAGGTCTATGTCTATTTGGTTCTGTTTTCCTCAGAATTAATACTTCAATACAGATAATTACGAATGATGCAAAAGTACCATAATTACACAACTCAGCAGAGATATTTAAATCCATAAATAAAGAACCGATAATTACAATTAGACCTGAAATCCAAGTTATAATATGCGGTGTTTTAAACTTAGGGTGAATTTTCATAATATTTTGAGGCAAAAAGTTGTCTCTGGCGATTGCATAGAATATTCTTGTTGTTCCAAGTTGGTATACTAATAAAACCGAAGTTAACGCACACAACGCACCAACAGAAATAGCACCTGCATACCAATTTTTACCAATAACTCTCATTGCATGTGCCAAAGGGGCCTGAGTATCAATATTTCCGAGAGGAATAATCCCTGTTAAAACTAAAGCTACCGAGACATATAAAATTGTACATAAAACAAGCGTACCAATAATTGCTATAGGCAAATCTCTTTGAGGATTTTTGGTCTCTTCAGCTGCTGTTGATATTGCATCAAAACCAATATAAGCAAAGAAAATTATAAAAGTACCAGCTAAAATACCTTCCATTCCATTTGGTGCAAAAGGCATCCAGTTATCAGGTGCTACATATTTTGCGCCGACTATTACAAATGATATTATTATTGATAAATTTACAAATACCATTATTCCCGCAACTCTTGTTGATTCTTTTACTCCTTTAATCAAAAGTATTGTTAAAAGAAGTACAATAAAAATAGCAGGAATATTTATGGCAACAGGTATCTCTATTCCAAACGGAAGATGGATAAAAGGCATCTTATCGTGCAAATTCCATCCATATTTATCACACATTGCATACATTGAACGGAAATCATTTCTTAGCCATAAAGGGAAATTAATAACAAAATCAGGAAGGATATGCCTAAATCCCTTTAAAAGTTGGGTTAAATATCCAGTCCAAGCTGTTGCTACCGTGATATTTCCAATTGCATATTCAAGCATTAAAACCCAACCAACCATCCAAGCCATAAATTCGCCCATTGTTGCATAGGTAAATGTATATGCGCTTCCTGCAACAGGTATCATTGCTGCAATTTCAGAATATGCCAATGCAGAAAATAAACTTGCTAAAGCTGCTATTAACATCGAAACTATTACTGCAGTTCCGGCACCGGATGCATCATAACTCCCAACTATCGCACTACCTATAATTGTAAAAATCCCCGTTCCAACAACAGCACTTACACCTAGAATCAATAAATCAAATATATTTAATGTTTTCTTTAACTCAGTTGTTTTACTTTCTTGTATAAATAAATCCGTAGATTTTTTACTGAGCATCTTTTCTATAACAGCTAATGTTTTCTGTTTCATATTTTCCATATCTTCTTAATCGCACAGCGAAATTTATTATAAAACAAACATGATTTTATATAAAATTATATCTTTTCATTATTCACAATATTATTAATATAATTCTCAGACGAAGCTCTTATAGTAAGCTTTTTTACTGTGTCTATAGTGTTCTTCCTTACTATTTCTATTTCTTCATCACTCATTTTTATTATATTTTCAATACAAACCTTTAATTCGCCCACTTCAGAATTAATTAAAAAACCATTTTTGTTATTTTGAATAATACCATCAATACCATCTTCCTTTTTTGCAATAAGAATATTCCCTGTTGCCATAGCTTCAAGATAGCTTATACCAAAGGTTTCATTTTGACTAAGCAAAATAAATATATCTGATTCTTTTAATTTACTAATTACTTTTTCTCTAGCAATACATCCTAAAAAAGTAACTTTATCTGAAATATTAAGTTTGCGAATCAGTTTTTCAAGTCTTTTTCTTTCAGGACCATCTCCAATTATTGTCAAATGAAATTTCTGGTTAATATTTGCAATTGCATTTATTATTACATCTATATTTTTTCTTTTTATTAAAGAAGCAACTGTTGAAATTTGCAATTCTTCTCTATTAAATGTATTTTTTATTGAGTCAGATATATAATCATTATCAATTCCTGAATATGCAACAAAAGTCTTATTGTGAATTTCAGGTATAATTTTTTCTATTCTCTTTTGAAGAACATAACTTCTTGCAGCTATTTTATCTGCTTTTTTATATACTTCTTTAAGTTTATTTCTAAATGGAAGATATAAAAAACTTTTAAGAACTACAATATCTGAAAAATGTACAGCACATATATATTTAATACTATGCTTTTTTAAAAGTTTATCAGCCATAAATGCTCCGCAAGGCATATGAGAAACAATCACGTCATAGTTTTTTAAAGAAAAATCTTTAGGAAGTTTTTTATATACATCAAACCAAAAAGGTGTATGAAAATTTAAATTATATATTTTTGTTCCATTCTCATAGTAAATATTTTCTTTTTGTATTTTACGACCACGGACAAGAGTATTTATTATAAAATTTGCTCTTACTACGTCTACATAATGTCCTTGCTTTTGCCACTCTTGTACAAAATAATACAAAGCTTTTGCTATTTTTTCATTTTCTAATGGATATAAATCTGTTACTAAAAGTATTTTCATAATATAAATATTACTATATTATTATTTATAAATATATAGGTGAAATTTGAAAGAATTAAATATAAAAAATTATGCACACATTGGTGATGCTGTATATGAAGTCTTTATAAGAGAAAGAACCATTATGATGACATCTAATTTAAAACGTCTTCATAAATATACAGTTCATTATGTAAATGCAGCATTTCAAACTCAACTTTTAGAGAGAATAACCCAATATCTAACAGAAGAAGAAATTGAACTTGCAAGAAGGGCTAGGAATATTCCAACATCTTCTGCAAGAAGAATTGATAGAGCCCTGCATTCAAATGCTACATCTCTTGAAGTTGTACTTGGATATAACTATATTCACAACAAACAAAGATTTTTAGAACTTTGCAATATAATGGATAGTTTAATTAATTTTGATGAAAAAACATTATAAATAACATTTTTTATCTTGGCCTGTAACTCCGGCATATAATTCAATATACTGTTTTGCAGGACTTGATTCTACTTTCGTTAATAACACTTCTTCTATTTGGAAAAATCCTACTTCAGAAGACATTTCTATATCTATTTGTATCGGTTTCTTCTCACCGTGTCTTATACTTACTCTTGTAATAGCATTTGCACTATATTTATGGATATCACCAACTTTAGGAGTATTATGAATAGCTAAAGGTATTCTTGCTCTACCTTTTGTCATATCACATCCGTCTGCAATAAGAATAATTCCAGCTTCAAGTGAATGTATCTTTCTTGAAGACATATGTCCTATTATTGCTTCCAGTGCCAAAGATTTTATTACAACTCTTTTATGTATATCATTTGGGAATATTTTATTTAATGTTTTTTCAATAATAGGAGTTGCAAGCATAACAGACATTTCTTCATGATCCTGCCTTCCTATCATCATACCTAAATCGTGCATTAATGCAGCAATTACTACAGCACACATACTATCTTCAAAAGTTCCTATTTCTTCTGTTTCTAATGAGGTTTTTATTCCGGCTTCTTGCAAAATAATTAACATTTTTATTGCATTTATTGCTACTTGTCTCATATGAACAGGACCATGGTCATTATATCCAAGTCTTTTTATTGAAACATTATTTGCATAATCTTGCATTTCCTGTAATTCAATATCTGAAAACAAATATTTAACCATTTCTGTACATTTTGGATAATTTCTCAATTTATCTAATATTTTTGATTCTGTTGCAACTTCTTTTACTGATTTCATTTTTAAATCCTTTTCTCATAATATA
>CALUUL010000051.1 GCA_944323945.1 Candidatus Gastranaerophilales bacterium | reverse complement strand
TTGGGAGAAACGGATATTACAGCCAGCTTGCCATATTGCAGTGGTGTTTATATGGCTTTTGACCATCATTCAAGTGAAGCTGTAAGGACAAAAGATGTAAAAGAGAATTATATTATAGAACCTGCAGCACCATCATCAGCAAGAATCATTTATGAATATTTTGGTGGAGAAGATAGATTCTCTTCTAATTTGCATGATTTAATGGAAGCTGTTGATAAGGCGGATTGTACAAATTTTTCTCAAAATGATGTATTAAATCCGGAAGGTTGGGTATTTTTAAATTATTTGATGGATCCAAGGACAGGCTTAGGGCGCTTTAAAAACTTCAGTATTTCTAATTATAATTTAATGCTTAAGTTGGTAGATTTATGTCCTAAAAAATCGATTACGGAAATAATGGAAGATCCTGATGTCCGTGAGAGAATTGTTCTTTATAATGAAGAACAAGAAAAATTTAAAGAACAAATTAAGCGTTGTACTAAAGTAGATGAAAAAATTGCAATATTGGATGTGCGCAATGAAGATGTTATTCATGTAGGAAATAGATTTATGGTTTATGCATTATTCCCTCAATGCAATATTTCTGTTCATATTTTCTATGGCAAACAAAACCAAAATACTGTCTTTGCGGTAGGAAAGTCTATTGTTAACCGTTCTTGTCCTATTGATATAGGTGCAATGATGTATAAATATCAAGGTGGTGGACATATGAATGCTGGTACTTGCCAAGTAGATAATGATAAAGCAGATGAAACTTTAAAAAGTATTATAGATAATATAAAAAAACTGGAAGCAGAATCTGTAGTGCAAGAATAATAAAATAATAATATAATTTAATATGTAAAACAGCCTCATTAGAGGCTGTTTTTATTTTCCTGCACTAATTAGTTTTCTCTCTTCGATTAAATTATCCTCCTTTTCTATCCAAACTTGCCTAAATGTATATTTATTCTGTGAAATTACAATTTTTTTGAAAATAGCATAATGAACATCAACGAAATTGACTTTATCAAGCTCTTGAATATAAAATTCTGTAGCACCACAATTTGGACAGAACTTGGTATCAGGTTTTATTTCATTATATTCAGTGTGTGCACTTCTTTTAATATTGCAACAACTGCAACGAACAAGGAACCACTTATTTTTTATTAATGCACCACAGTCTGGGCAGTAAGCTTCATCTACATCAACCGGCACATTTTTGTGGTTACATTCGTGTTTTTGTTTTAGAAAATCAAGTAACATATTTTATATATAATTATCTTTTTTATAAAGTCAAAATTTATGTATAATTTATTTATGGATATATTAAAAAGATTGGAAAAAGAATCAGATAAAGACTATCAAAAATTTAGTTCTTCTTTGCTTCCCAATATTAATAATGTTTTGGGTGTCAGGCTACCTATATTGCGTAAATTGGCAAAGGAACTTTTGAATGAAAATAAATTTAAAAGTTTTCTTTCTGAAAAAGAGCATAAATATATGGAAGAATATATGCTAAAAGGTATGTTAATTGGTCTTTTAAAAGAGCCTGTAGCTGAAATTATTAACTATATAAAATTATTTGTTCCGCAAATTGATAATTGGGCAGTATGTGATAGCTTTTGTAGTAGCTTAAAATTTACTAAAAATGATTTAGAAAAGGTATGGGATTTTCTTCAACAATATTTCGAATCTTCATCTGAGTATGAGATTCGTTTTGCTTATGTAATGTTGTTGAATTATTATCTTTGTGATGAATATATAGATAAGGTGTTTTGTTTAGTTGATAAATTTAAGGATGATAGATATTATGCCAAAATGGGTGTTGCTTGGCTTGTTTCAATTTGTTATATTAAATATCCATCGAAAACTGAACAATATTTAAAAAATTCAAAGCTTGATAATTGGACTTATAACAAGAGTATACAAAAAATTTGTGAGTCTTTAAAAATAGATAAAGAAACAAAAATAAAATTAAGAAGGATGAAACGCTAATTTTTAGTCCAGAGTAAAAATATCTTGTAAATCAGCATAAGTAAGTGTTTTACCGATATTTCTATCTACAGAAATTACAGAATCTACAAGATTTCTTTTATCCATTTTTAGTTTTTGAATTTTTTCTTCAACGGTATTCTTCGTAATCAATCTATATACAAATACTTTTTTGGTTTGTCCTATACGGTAGGCTCTATCTGTAGCTTGATCTTCAACAGCCGGATTCCACCAAGGATCATAATGTATAACATAATCAGCACCTGTTAAGTTCAAACCCGTACCGCCGGCTTTTAAACTTACCAAGAATATTGGAATCGAAGTGTCGTTATTGAATCTTTCAACAACTTCTTGTCTGTTTTTTGTTGAACCTGTCAGGTATTCATGTTTTATACCTTCTTTTACAAGCCATTCTTTTATTATATCAAGCATATCTACAAATTGAGAGAATAAAAGAATTCTATGACCTTCAGATATAATTTCTTCCAGCATTGACTTCAATTGTTCAAATTTACCTGATGTTTCAATGCCTTTTTTATTTTCTTTATCATATAAACGAGGGTGACAGCATATTTGACGTAATCTTAAAAGAGCAGAGAATATACTCATACGACTCTTTTCAAGTCCGTTTTCTGCAATTGATTTAAATAATTCCTCTTTTGTAGAATCCAATACTTCAAGATAAAAGTCTCTTTGTTCCGGCGTTAATTCACAGTATGCGATGTTCTCTACTTTATCCGGTAAGTCTTTCGCAACATCTCGTTTCATACGTCTTAAGATAAACGGATAGATTTGTGATTTTAAACGTTTTTCAACAATTTTTTCGCCTCTGTCAACAATTGGTGTTACATATCTATAATTAAATTCAGACTGACTTAATAGAAATCCCGGCATCAAAAAGTCAAATATTGACCATAATTCTTCCAGTTTATTTTCTATTGGGGTACCAGAGAGGGCAAGTTTGTGTTGTCCATTTAAAGTTTTGATGCATTTTGCTGTTATTGATTCAGGGTTTTTTATATTTTGCGATTCATCCAATATAATATATCTAAATTCGTATTTTTTTAGTTTCTCGATGTCTCTTCTAATTAGAGCATAACTTGTAATTATTATATCGTTTTTTGGTATTTCTTTAAAATGTTCTTTCCTATCAATGCCTGATAGCTTTAGACATTTCAATGTTGGTATAAATTTTTGTACTTCCGACTCCCAGTTAAAAACAACAGAAGTAGGGCATACAACTAAGCTTGGAGCTTTTTTATCTTTTTCCTTTGCTTTTTGTAAAAGAGTTAATGCTTGTAGCGTTTTCCCTAAACCCATATCATCAGCTAAGATACCATTTAAACCGTACTTGTATAAGAACCATAGCCAGCTAAAACCTTTATATTGATATTCTCTAAGCTCTGCATTAATTCCTTTTGGAAGAGGTGCATTATCCATTGTTGAAAATGTTGAAATTTGCTTCCAAAAACTTGAAAAACGACGGCTCATTTTTAATTTAAATCCAAGGTTTTGCATTTCGGATAATAAACCGGCACGGTATGTTTTTACTATGTATCTGTTATCTTCATTTTTATATACGTCAAATGTGTTAAATGATTTTAAAAGTGAGAATATATCTTGTCCCGGGACTTCAACAAAACCATGTCCTTTTACTCTTAAATATTTATCACCTTCAATAATTAAATTATATATTTCTTCAAATGAAATTTCTTCATCACCGACTTTTCCATATAAAGAAACTTCAAAACTGTCTGTTGAATCAAGAGAAAAATCAATATCTGCAATCATTTCAAATTGTTTATCTGAAAGCTTAAAGAAAGACATATCATCTTTTTCTTCAAATTTCCATCCGTCTCCTGCTTGTTTAAGATAATAGTTATAAAAATCTATTGCATTTTCTTTTTCAATAGCAAGGTTATTTGTTTGCATTGGGGCAAACTTACAGGCTAAAAGCATTTGGTATGCTCTTTCTTCATGTGCAATATTTCTTCTTACCCAATATAATAAATCTTCCTTGGGCTTCTTAATTGTCACATATGGACTTTTTGATGCAGATTTAGAATATGCTACTCTTGTTCCGTCATAATCAAATTCAAGTTCCGCTTTTAATGCTCCATCATAATCAAGTCCCATTGTTACTATGTTTAATGGTGGTTTCTGTTCTAATGTTAAACGGTCTATTACTTCTGATACTTCACAAGGAATCAAATTTCTAAGTTTTGGTAGTTCTTCGTATAAGAATTTTGCACCTTCCGCATCCTTTACATCTGTAAATGTAGATTTGATTAAGTTTTGAGGTAAAGATGATAATGCTATATTAATGGGAAATACTTTATTTTTATATCTTCCCCATTTTAGTTGTCTTGAAAAGTATCTTACTTCTTCAAACGGAATAATATCATCCTTATCTGGTCTTTGCCAATATAAAGATAATAGGACATTTCCAACCATAGAAAAGTTTACTGCTAAAGATAATTTCCATTCCTCATTACAAAAGACAAGTTTTTGTTTGGATTTTCCATCAATTACATCATCTGCTTTCGCCAGTAATTGGAAAAAACCATCAAATTTAGCAATTGGTATATCATACCATCCTGCTTTCTTATCCAGTCTTGAATTTTTTAGTAGTAATTGGAATATTGCTAATTCTACTTTTTGTGAATTGTTTAATTCAAAATCAGGATCTGCTTTTTGAGCTGCAATAATTGCTTTAAGTAATGCTTCTATATCTCTGATTACTTTGTTCGTGTTTCTATCCATGACAAGTATTGAAAAGAAATTTTGACGGCGTTTTGCATTAAAATGGAATATATAACCCCCTTGCGGATTTTTATTCATTTCTGTTTGAAAATCAGAATAATCAGGTTTTATTTTAAAACGACGTTCCAAAAATTCATCATATGAATGTTCTTCAATAGCTTTCAATGCAACTGCGATAGCATGCTTACACCATTTTTCTTTTAATGGACAAGAACAGGTTGGTTCAACACTATTTTTTTTAAATTTTAATTCTACATCATAAAAGGATTTAAAATTACCTTTTACTTTTGCCTTTATTCCTGTTTTACCTACATCAAAAGTTGCCACCTGTTCTTTTTGGTGGTATTCATATCCTCTTCTCCAACTGCCTGGGGTTGAATTATCTTTTAAATACTTAAAATTGAAATCGCAAATTGTCATTTAATCTCTTTTGTGGTCTTCTGCAAAAAAACATTTTTAATGTTGAGCAGTAACATTCTCGTATAACCTACACAAATATTATACAAGAAATAAATAATTAGGCAACAATAATAAAATATATAAATTTTATTTTGTAAAAAAATGTGAAGAGAACCTTTTTTATTAGCATTTTAAGTCTTTTATTAGCTTTCATTTATTCAAAATATAAAGTGGGTGACGTTATGGATATAAAAGCTTTATCGGGGGGTATTCCTCAAAATTCAATGAATGTATTTAAACAAAGAAGAGTTAATTCTCAACAGACAGATTCTGTTGAATTAAAGAATAAAAAAGATAAAAAAGATGATAAAACTTCTTTAATTAAAAAATTAAAAACTGTAGCTGTTGCTTTTGTATCTTCATTTGCAACTGGACTTACAGTATTTGCTTTCATGTTTCAACAAAATTCGAAAATAAAAGCAGATAATGAAAAGATAAAGGCTGATAATGAAGCAATGAAAGCAGATAATCAACATCTTGATGAACTTAATAAAAATTTAGAAAATCAAAACGGCAGATTACAAGAAAGGATAAATAGTATTATTTTACCTAGAGATATTGATAATATTATCTCTGAAAAAATAAATGAGTTTAATTCTACTCAACTACAATATTCTCCAACTAAGGCAATAGAGTGTGAAAGTATAAGTAATAAAATTAAAAACTATAATCCAATTTCTATATTGCCTGAAATATATGAAAAAACTACAAATAGGAGTGATGCAAAACCTCTTGTTTATCCGAAATTTGAACCCGATAAGGATTATATATATAGCTTCCCTTCTAGTAGTGAAATAAGGTTAACAACTGAATCTAGTGATTTTTCATCTATTCCAAGAACTTTAACAAATATTAGTGAATCTTATGCCGATGCTTTGGTTTGGAATAATGATAAGATCGCAAGAGATTTAATGCAGAACTTCTATGATGGACATGGTCAGACTCTTGATGGTGTAAAATTGAAAGTTACTAAAAATGATGATGGGAAATATAAGGTAAGAATTGAAGGGAAATCTACTTTCTCTCCTGATAAAGCAATTTTACTTGGCGAAAGTTCTAAAAGAGAAAATAATAAAGCGGCAGGTAATTATGGTGAAGGTTTAAAGATGGTTGTGCTAAAACTTCTAAAAGAAAAAGGTGCAGAGAATGTTGATATAGCTTCTTCTAATTGGAATGTAAATTGGCAATTACAAGATTCTGGTCTTGGAAAAAAAGTTTTAGCATATCAATTAGATAAAGTTCCTGCTTTTGATGGGAATTATATTGAGTTTGATACTGATAATATTAATTTCATAAAAGCAGTTATAAATTCATTTGATAAGTTTTATCATTATAATAACCCTGCATTTACTTGTCCTGATTTTGAAAATGATATCCTTGCTTTAAAGTTAGTTGATGAAAAATCTGCTGGTAAATTTTTTATTAATGGTCAAGCTTTTGAAATTGATGGCTCTTATGATGGAATGAAATCTATGAATATTGGAATAAAGAAAAAACCGCCATTAAAATATAATGGTGATTTTATCTTTGATCCTTCAAGAGATAGAACTTCTTTAAATAAAGAAAATCTTGAAGCTTTAGGTTCTTGGGTTATTTCTAAAGAAAATATGTCTAAAGACGATGCTGTTAAATTAATTCATAGTTTACAAAAATATTGGGATATTGGTACAATGCATAACAATCACCAAACTATTGGTACAAGTTTTATTTATGGCTTGTTTAAAGGTGCTTATGATAGAAATGATTTGAATATTCAATTCCCGTCTGATAAATATGTTGCTGATTCTTGGCGAGTATCGGAAGACGTAAGAAATATGTATATACAAGCCGGTTATAAGGTATGTAGTAGTATTTTTCAGAATATAGGAATGCGTTCTATCGAGGAACTTGTTCAAGAAACAAGAAAACATACTCCTGTTAATCCTACCGTTGCTGAAAAAAATAAAATATTAATATTAAAAGAAGCTATAAACTTGTTAAGTAGTGTTTTAAAAGAAGACAATCTTTTTACTGATGATGAAATAGATACTAAAATATTTATTTATGATAAGAATACATCAAAAGAAGATAAGGCTTATAAAGATGTTGCAGGTGAGGCTATTGTTGCTAAAGGTAAATCACTTGGTTTTTGGCTTGAAAGAAATTATATAAATAAAGCAAGCTTTTCTGAAGCCTTTGCTACTTCTTTACATGAATTAACACATAAATATGGAGGAGATGAAAGTTCTCGATTCTCTTATAAACTTACTGATGTTATGCAAAAAGTATTTGCTGCTATTAATTCAAATCCGAATTTGGCTATTCAATTAAAAGTTCTTGAAAAAGCTTGGGAAGCACAAAAATAAATATATTGGGCGGGATTTATTCCCGCCTTTTTTAGTTGAATTTTGTATTAATATTTAATTTTAAAAAATAGGTCTTGTATTTTTTTTTTTAGCGTATAATAATTATTTTAGCTTTTTGGCTGGGTAGCTCAGTTGGCGAGAGCGCACGGCTCATACCCGTGAGGTCGAGAGTTCGAATCTCTCCCCAGCTATTTTTAGTGTTTAAAAACGGGTAATCACCGAAGCGCTGTTTTTCCAAAACAATTCAAGTTATGTTCATACTTCACATAATTTTCATTTGGTTGCATGTATCCATATTGTAAAACGATATTGAATAATGAATGCAACTATATATGTAGTTTCGTAATTTTGTTTATAGAAACAACGTCAAAGCTTTGTTTGTTTGAGGACGAAGTCCGAGTTACAAAGCTTTAGGTTGAAATTAACAAAATCGAAACGGAATATCAAGTTGCTAGCCTTTTGGTACTTTTCTGTAATGAGAAAAGTACATAATGAATAAATATTTAATTCAAGATTATACAAAAATAAAAAAATTGATTGTCTTTATATGTTAAGTAGTAAATTAAATTTATTAAAGATATATTCATTACTTTATATAACTTTCATTTGAGTGCACGATTCCTCTTGTAAAACAATTAAATATTATTTTATTAGTTTGCTTTTTCAGGTTTTCTGAAAAAGGTTTTTTCCATGTATGTTATAAATTCTTCAAGAGAGTAGTCTTTGAACTTTTCTTCTTTATCTTTATATTGAAGAGCCAAATCTTTTTCGCCCATATTATAGTATATATAGGCTTTTGCTATATTATAAAAATATGAATTTTTTCTTTCCTGTTCCAGTTCTTTGAGTGCTTTGTCATACTGTTTTTGACCTGTATATATTTTAACGAGAAGTCTATAACGTGATTTATTTACTTTCATAGCATAATCGAGTGCTTTATCATAATCACCTTTTGCCGTATATACAGCTGTCAAAAGTCGGATTTTATGTGGAGAGTCGATTTTATTTATGCATTCAATTGCTTTATCATATTCAGCGATTTCATAATAGAAAAGGGCAATTCTTAAATAATTGTTTTTTTTAGATATTTTTGCAGAAATTAATGTGTATTTAAGATAATCATCTATGAGTTTTTTCGCCTCAGGACTGCTATAATCAGGAATTTTTTTATTGTTTTTATATTTATCATATAATTCCCCTTCGCTGGCTAAGGCTATTGCATCTGCACTAATTCCTTTCACAAAAGGTATAACTGCTATTTCATATGATATTTTGTATAATTTTTTTGCAAAACTTATATCTGGTATTTCTTTGTAAAAAATATAGTTAAAAATTATACAAGGCAATCCTAAATAAAAAATTATTGCAAGAATAACTAAAATAACCGAAAACTTTTTTATATCCTTTTTCTCTTGTGATTTAATCGAAAGAATAATTTTTATGATTGTAATAATTGCAAAAATTAATATTTCAATAATTAAAATGATAGAAAGTTCAAAACAGAATGAAGTGTTAATGCATTCTATAATGTTTTGCAATGTTATCGGAGGAAAGTAAAAATAGGTTCTAAAATAAATTATTATCAAATAATAAAGAATTAATAAAGCTAAAATCGGAAAAAATATTATATTTTTAATTTTTTTAGGGGAAAAAATTTTAGCCATAATTAAAGGCAGAATAAGAAAAACAGGAATTGAACCTATAATTATTAGAAAATAGTTTAAAAACATATATAAAAATTCCTAATTATAATATTTATATAATACCCATTTATTTTTCAATCTAATCTTAAATTTATGAAAGATGCAGTTTAAAAATACAATTGTTCTGGGCTAATTGTGAATGTTTTAATATTTATGTCTTTATGGAAAGCAGTACATTTTAAACGTTTTAGGTATTTTAAATCATTTTTACCGTTTTCAAGAATTAATAGACAAGCCGGGTGTTTATTTGTTTTTATTCCATAATATAATGCTTGACCTATGCATTCTGCCCATTTATTTGCAAAATCGACTTCTACTGCATATGTTTTTGTCAAACAATCAACTCTTGTATTATCTTCTAATTTATATTCTAAAATCCCATTGTTTTTATTACACCAAAATGTTTGGTATTCAATTTCGGGATGTAATCTTTTGGCTTCAACTTTAATCGGGAATATAAATATTAATATATATATTATTAGAATGGATTTTTTCATTTTTATATTCTATATTTAGATGAGTGGCAAATAATATAACATATTTTCCCATTTTTAAAGTGTACTTAGATTAATTTGTAAATAAACAAGCGAATAGTTAAATTGGTTACTATAAAAGTGTTTTATAGAAGAATATACTTTATTTATTAAGATAAAAAAGGTTATAAAATATAAGATAAGTGGTATTAAAATAATGTTTTAATGGTCTATTAGGAGTTATTATGCAAATAAAATATTTGTTTTTATTTTTAGTCACAATAACAGCCTCTTTAGGCGGATTATTATCCGGTTATGATACCGGTGTAATTTCAGGTGCTTTACTTTTTATCAATGAAAGTTGGGATTTAACTGATTATATCCAAGGAATACTTGTAAGTTCCGTATTGATAGGTGCTGTAATAGGTGCAGCTACAAATGGTATTTTAGCTGATATTTTTGGAAGAAAGAAAATAATAATTGCTACTGCAATAATTTTTATTTTAGGTTCTATATTCTGTGCTATAGCTCCAAATATATACATATTAATTCTGTCAAGGATTTTAGTTGGTTTTGCTGTTGGTATAGTTAATTTTGTTGTTCCTTTATATTTGTCAGAGGTCTCACCCAAAAACTTAAGAGGAACAATAGTTTCATTGTATCAATGGGCAATAACGGCAGGGATTTTATTTTCATATATGATAAATGCTGTTTTTGCAAATGCTGTATATAATTGGCGTTGGATGTTATTTGCAGGTGTTGTACCTGGAGTAGTTCTTCTTGTTGGAATGTTATGTTTAAGTGATACTCCAAGATGGCTTGTATCTAAGGGTAGATATGAAGAAGCCAAGAAAGTTTTTAATAAAATAGAGCCGGATATTGATGCAGATAAAGAAATAGAAGAGATAAAATCAACAATAACTCCATATAAAACAGCAAAGAAATTCCATTTTAAAAAATGGATGATAATGCCGTTTGTTGCAGGTATTGGTATAATGTTTGCCCAAATTTGCACAGGTATTAATACAATAATATATTATGCACCTACAATATTTAAAATTGCAGGTTTTGACTCAAACCTTAATGCAATATATGCAACAACCGGTATTGGTGTTGTTAATTTCTTAATGACTATAGTTGCTATATTTCTAACTGATAGAGCAGGTAGAAAACCATTATTGTATATAGGTTTAACAGGGGTAATGTTAAGTTTAATATTTTTAGGTTGTGCTTTTAGATTTGAAGAACTATTAGGTGATAATTTAAAATGGGTTGCAGTTGGTAGTTTAGTTTCATATATAGTTTGTTTTGCATTTAGTTTAGGACCTATCGGTTGGATAATAGTATCTGAAGTTTTTCCATTACAAATAAGAGGTTTTGCAATGAGTATTTGTACTCTTTCCAACTTTGCATTTAATTTCTTTGTTGTTGCAAGTTTCCCTGTTCTACTTAATAGAATTGGAGGGGATTTAACATTCTGGATGTTTGGGTTTGTTTCATTACTTTGTATAATTTTTGTTTATTTCTTTATTCCGGAAACAAAGGGTATTTCACTTGAAACAATTGAAGACAATTGGTTAAAGAACGTTAAGCCAAGGGATTTTTAATTGCAATAATTAATAAATTAAAAATTATTGATAAAAATAAATCCTGAAATTATTTCAGGATTTATTTTTATCAATTTAATATAATCAATGTTTAGTTTTTAGTTTTCTTTGTTTTCATTGTTTGGGAAGGAGTCGTTAATCCTGTTGAATTTTGAGTTTTTGTCATTTCTGTTTGTTTATCCATAGTTGTTGTATCTGGAGAAACTTTTTCAACAGCCTGTGTCTCGTCCATTATGGGAGAATTTGTTTCATTTTTTACAGGTGTCATTGCTTCTTCTTTGTTAACTGTTTGTGTTTGTTGTTTCGTTACATCTGAAACTGGTTGTTCTTGAATTGTTTGTTGAGCTTCTGTTTCTCTAGCTGTTTCAATTAAATCAGAAAGTTCCATTCCTGCAGCAAAGCAATAATTAGCTGTGAACATAAAAATTGATAAGATTGTAAATAATTTCCTCATAGTTCCTCCTTTTTTATATACTTATTGTCTTCCTATTATTTATTAGTAAAAAAATATAAAATCTGCATACTCCTATTGGATAATTCCATATTGGTGTTTTAAATTAATAATTTTATTAATTGATTCATCAATTTTATCTTGTTTTATATAACCTTCTTTAACTGATTTTTCAATGTCATCTATTAAATTAATAATGTCTTTTGTAGTATCTCTGTATATAAACATATTTACACCTGCATTTATCGCTTTTATGCAAGCTTCAAGTCTTGAAAATCCTTTTATACCGTTCATTTCCATATCATCTGTAATTATTACTCCATTAAATCCGAGTTCTTTAATTAATAAATCATTTATAATTTTTTTTGATACAGATGCCGGTGTCATTTCATCCTCAAGTGCAGGATATAAAACATGTGCAACCATTATGGCTGGTAAACCTATTTTAATTGCTTCTTTAAACGGTCTTATATGATTTTCTTCTAAATCTTTTATGTGTATATCTATTATTGGCAGAGTCTTATGTGAATCAGCATTTGCAGCACCATGACCAGGAAAGTGTTTGCCTACCGGTATAATTTTATATTTTTCATATTCTTTTATAACAACTTTTCCTGCTGCTATTACCTCATTTGTATTGTTTGAAAATGCTCTTTCTCCAATAATGGGGTTATCATTATTTGTATTTACATCAAGAACAGGCGCAAAATTCATATTAATTCCGTAGCTTTTGAGTTCAAGAGCAATTTCTTTTGTTTGATTTTGCAAATAAGAAAGTCCCATTTCATATGCTGGTCTTGCACTTAGATATTTTTTACCTTTATGAATTTTTTCTGTTCTTTCAACTCTTCCGCCCTCTTGGTCAATGCTATAAAACATTGGTATTGGTGCATTTTTTGTAAGTTCTGAAATTAAATCTTTAAACTGCTTTTCACTTTTAATATTGTGTGAAAAAAATATAACTCCGCCAAGTCCTTGTTTAAGAAGCTCTGTAAATTGTTTATTTGAGGTGTAATTTTCCCCTGTGAAACCTGTAATAAACATTTGCGATATTTTTTGTTTTAGCGTTAAGTTCTTTATATCCATTTTTATCTCTTGATTTTAAATATTCTAAATTCAGAAGGCTCAAGTTTATCTATCTCAATTGTTTTTATATTATCTGAATTGTAATGCTCGATAAAATCTTTTTTATCTTCTTCATATATGAATTCAGAAGCAAGAACAAAATCACCCGGAATTTCAATTTTTTTGTTTTCAATTGCAT
>CALUUL010000050.1 GCA_944323945.1 Candidatus Gastranaerophilales bacterium | reverse complement strand
CCATTTATCTCTAATACACCAATAAACTTTCTTGATGTAATTGTAAATTCTTCTTTATTTTTCATGGAAAATGAAGGTATAAATTTTACATTAGCACAGTTGTAATAAAAAGCTGCCATTTTACTAATATATAGTAGTCTAGGCAAGTATTTTACATTTCGATTTAATTTGTTATATTCAAATTTAAATAGTCCAGCAAATTCAATCCCTAATTCATCCAATACAAGATGATGTGATTTTGTTCTTTTCAAATATCTTTTAGCCACCAAATTACTAATTCTTTTTTTATAATATTTCTGTGTATTAAAAAAATATTTTGAATCTTTTACATCCAAATATTGATACTTTGATATAAATTCTAATAAAGAAATTTCTTCTGGTCCATTTGGAAAATTGCTCAAAAAAAATCACCTCCTAATAAAACATTTAATAATTCTATGAGTTGAACTTGAAGGGAAGTGATGCGACAGCTTCGCTCTCACATCCTTACCACCACCAAACCAAATAGGGATTACAATTTATGAAAGTATTGATTTTAAAAGATTTTTTAATTTTTTTGATGTCGCAAAAAATCAAAAAATTTTTTTACCCAAAACCCTACTTTTAGAACTCTACTTTTTTCAAAAATTGCTCCATTTTTTTACCATCCAATACATAAATAATTGTGTGTGGAATTTCAGAAAATTCTCCTTTGGCACAATAAAACATTTTCGACATATTATCATCTTGTATAACTCCACTTATTATTAAAGCATCTGCAATTGGTTTTACATATTTATTATCAATGTCCCAACCTTGTATGTTATCACATACTTTGATATATATAAAAACTTCATTAGAAAATAGTCCTTTATATTGCTTGGTTATTTCTGCAACATTAAGCAATATTCTCTTATAAGTGTGTGTCTTTAAATTCTTGAAACTTGGCAATGTTTCAGGCACATATATTTTCAACACATCATCTTTTAAATCCGTTTTATAATTATCATCAACACTTTTAATTTTTTCATATTCAAATTCAACATTTTTATTATATTCTTTTACCTCTGACAAGAGATTATATCTTGCCTTTTCAAAATTCAATAAAAAACTTTCAATTTGTAGGTCTGTTAAACTATTACTATTTAAAGTATTTTCTATCTGTTTATTTAAAATCTTTAATTGTTTATTTATTCTTTCATTTATAATCATAAAAAAGTCCTTTCATTAGTAGTATTGAAGGGCAAAAAAATAAGGAAGCAAACACATTATTCTTCAGATTCTAAAAATTCTTCATATGCTTCAAATATAGCATCCGTTAAATCTTTTCTAATTTTACGATTTAGTGGGTGGGCAGTATCTCTAAAATTTCTATCACCATTTAAAACTCTTCTTGAAGGCATAGAAATAAATTTTCTACCATCTTTTTCTATAAGTGTAATTCCTCTAATCATAAATTGTTTGTCTAAAATAACATTAGCATAGGCCAATACTGGACCTCTTTGTTTTGCTTTATAAATTTTAACATTTGTAATTTCCATAATTTTAATCCTCCTATAAATTTATTTTGAAGGGCAATTTATAAGAAGTTACTAACTAAATTTATTTACCCGTTCTAGGCAATGTCTTTGGCTTTTCTGGTTCAGGTATTCTAATTATTGTATGGAACTCATCTTCATCATCTAATTTTACATCTAAATAATCAGCAGTAATATATGTATGATTTTCAATTATTTGATTATTTTGTAAATCGTCATTTGCTGTAACTATTATTTTTGTACCTTCATTTTTGAATCCTTTTTCAACTGGATTTTCAAATACAAATCTAACTTCTGTTACATATTCGTTTTCAGCTAATTCTAATGTATTGCTATCTAATAGTATTTCAGAACTTTCATTTGTATTGCATGTTTTAATTGTTTTCCAATTTGAATTGTTATTTGTTATATATTGTACTTTATATGTATTGTCTTTGTTAAATGTACCTGTTGTAATACTTTTTGCTCTAACTTCTGATGGAAGAATATCTCCCCAAATAAAATTAGTTACAGTATCATTTGATTTATTTTGAATATCAAAATTATATGTAATATCTTTTCCTGGCTCAGTTTCTACAGTTCCAGTCTTTTCAACATCTACAATTAAATTTACAACATCATTTTCAATATCTAATACAACAGTTTGTCCTTTTTGTGTAATTTCAAAATCAAATCTATTATTTTCTGGGAATATATAATAATCATTTTTTGAGGTTTCAACTGCATACCATTTTCCAATAGGTAAATATTTTAATTCTCCATAACCATTTTGAATATTTATTGTTCCAAACTTTTCATCTGTTTCAGCATTAAATATGTCAAATGTTATGTTTGAAAGTTTATCTCCAGCTTTATCTCCTGTATATTGATTATCTTCAGCAGCTGTTTTATTTATTTCTACTTTGTTTTCATAAACTGTTGTAGGTGTACAGTCTTTATCTTCAACAGTAACTCCGATATATGTACCACCAACTACTACACAATTTTTGAAAGTAGAATTTACTTCTAGTCCTTCAATTACTTTAGCTGCAACTGTTATGTCTTTTGTGCTTTTAAAGTTAGATTTAACACTGTCAAAAACAAGTGCAAATTTAGTTATATATTCATCTTCATCAAGTTTCTCTTTTGTAAAATCTATTGTATTATCTTTTGTTGTACTTAAATTAGTTGCTATTGTTTTTGTATTTTCTTTATTTGTTGTATATGTTACTTTGTATTTTAAATCTTCGTTATATGTTCCTGTTGTAATACTTTGTAAACGAACTTCACTAGGTAAACTATCTTCAATTCTAAAGTCTTCAAGTCTTACAGAAGATGCATTATGAACATTTGAAATTTGATAATTTATAACTTCATTTCCTTGTCCTTGAGTGTCTCCATCTTTTTCAACTTCGGTTTCTAATGTTACATTATCATTTTCTATTTTAATTATTACTTTTTGTCCATCATAAGTAAGTTCAAATTCATATTCTGCTCCTTCTTTACCTATTTGATAGTAGTCAGAAGCTTTGATTTCAGTTAATCTATATTTTCCAAGTTTTAATTCTGCTATAACTTTTCCTAACTCATTTGTATAGAATTGTTTTTTATAAGTTTCAACTCCATCAATTCTTTCAATTTCAATAAGTGTATTTTCAAGTCCACTTCCTGCTGGTAGTCCACTATATTCATTGTCTTTTTTAGAAACTTTATCTACTTCTATTTCTCCTGTTGGCTCTGTATATATCATTTTTGCATTTGTAGTTGTAAATACAAATGGATCTGATACAGTTGCATAGTCTTGCCATTCAGGATTTGGAGATTTACAATAAAAAACAGGGAAAGTTTCTACATTTCCTGTTGCTGTAATATCTATTGAAACATCTTTTGTTATATTTTTTCTAGGTACAATAACTTTAAATTGTTCACCTTTTGAGAATTCACTTTTTTCATTATTGTTCATATCTGTTAATTTACTTCCTGCAGGTGCTTGTTCTCCATTCATATATATACGAATATCTTTTGAATTTATTGGAGAATCTACTTTAAATATTTGTGAAATATATGTGCTATCTTTATCATCAACACTTGCGTTTTTAACAGTACTAATATTTAATACAGGATCAATTCTTGTTTCTGTACCATTTCTACCATAATCAACTAATTCTTTAATTTTAGCAACAATTCGATTACCAATTTCATCTGCTCCTTGATAATTATTTACATCTCCGCCGTCTAACACACGATATACTGCTTGTTTTGTTGCGAAGAATGCATCTTTTGGATCATCAAATCCTAAATTGCCACCATAAGGATATCCTTTTAATAAAACTCTATAAACTGCTGGGTTGCTCATTGCTTCTTCTATAGTTACATCATAAGATAGTGTATCATCTACACCTGGTTTATCTTTATTAAGACAATATGCAGGACGGAAAACACCATTGTCATAATATCCTACATAATGAGTAATAATATAAGAATAAACACCATTTCCAAAATTATATTTTACATGCCTTGCACATTCTCCTAATTCTACTATTTCTACTTTATCTCCAATGTTTGCAGCCTGTACCTGTGAAAATATTGGAAATATAGTTGTACATAACATGGTGATTAAAGAGAATATACAAAAAACTTTTTTTAATAGTTTATTTTTCATAAACAATACCTTCTTTCCTTTTAAATTTTAATACAAAAAAATAGGCTCTTTAAAACCTATTTTTATAATTATATTTAATTTCCAGCCCAGTCTATGTAATACTTAAATTTTTCTTGATTACCTTCAACAAATTTTTCTACATAATAATAAATCGTTCCAAAACTTACTTTGCCAACAGCAATTTTAATCTCCTCTGTTCTATATGGGTAAAAAACCTGGCCTCTTTTTTCGTAGACATATTTGAGATTTGGTTTTATCTTCATAATATCGTTTAGATAACTTTCTATCTCATCATCATATTCTTCTTGTGTTATTCTATCTATAGTTTGTGTAGGTTTTTTACTATCAGTATTTGTAGAAGTAGTTGGTGGATTACTTGCTGGTGGGGTTGTAGGTTTACTTTCATTACTGTTTCCATTTGTTGTAGGTGTTGTGTAACTGGTATTTTCTTTTGTATCTGTACTTTTATTTTCTTCTGTTTTTCCTTTTTCAGATTGTATCTTATCATTTTTATTTTGGTTGTTTTTTTCTGTGTTTTCTTTAGCTTCCATATTGTTTCTCAATGTTTCTGTTTTTTCATCTATTGTGTTTTCTTGAATAACATTTTCCACCTGATTATATGGGATGTCATTTTCTTCAGGCTTAATTTCAGCAATAGTATTAGTTTCCTTTATATTGTTTTGTTCCATTGCATCATTAAGTGTTTCTATATTAGAAATTTTTTTCTTATTTCCAATATAGCTTATTAATAATAATACACTTATTACTAAAACTAATAATCCAATAATTATAAACATTTTTTTCTTCATAAAACATCACCTCTTTTTTAGGGTAACATTTTTTTGTACAAAAAGGAATGTTGAAGAGAAAAAATTTTTAAAGTACCTCTAACGCTTGAACACAAAGCCTTTGAGTTGGTTGATTTCTTACACAAGTTATAATTGTTATTCTATTATCTTCTGTTTTTTCCAACATAGACCAATCTGTTTCTTCTATTTGTTTAATTGTTGTTATTGTATATTCTTTATTTCCAAGACAAGAAGAATATTTTATGATATCTCCTTCTTTGACATTTTTCAAATTAGCTAAAAATCTAGAAGTGTTATGTCCTGCTAAACAAACATTACCTTGCAAAATATTGCTATGTTCGAAAAGACCAATTCCTTGTGCTAATGATTCCTGAGTTGTTCCTTCTATTACAATATCTTTAAAATTAATAGATGGTATTTCTAATGTTGCAATAGCATTGAGTGTTTTTGTACTATCTGATTCTGATTCGACAGGAGTTCCTGCTATTTTTTGATAGTTTTCAGTTGTATATTCTGTAACAATATCTTGTCTATTGTCATTATTATATATGTTATAGACATAATTTATATTGTCTTGTATATGCTTATGTTGTATGTATTTATATGCACAAAATATACCTGCAAACAATACAATTAGACATAATAGAATAATAAGTGAAATCTTTATAATTTTTTTTGTCTTGTCTTTCAAAAAAATTTCCTCCTTTCTTTTAAATTTAAAATAAATCCTCCTTTCCAAAATAAAAAGACTTAGATATTTTCTAGTCTTATCATCTCTTTTATATATTTTGAAACTTTGGAAAATGGATTAGGATTTGTAATTTTATTACAAACATCCTCCAAGTCAAAAGGATCAAAAATTATGTCATAAATACCAAGCATAAGTGCATCTTTTAATTCCTTTACTTTTTCATTTTCCAAAATAAGAATAACTTGGATATTTTTTTCTCGGACTTTAAACATAAAGTCTTTGAAATTATATTTATTAGGTTGAATTGTTGCAATTAGAGTAGTTGCATCTTTTTCTTCCAATACATAGTCTGGATAATATACTATTCTACTATCATCTATTTTTTTACTTAAATCTCTATCTAATTGCTCATTATCTGTAAAAATTAATACCATTTTTTTAGTTTCCTCCTTTATTCAAAATAGTCTTCAGGATTTGCAAAATTTCCATTGATACGAACTTCAAAATGTGCATGAGGTCCTGTCGAATATCCAGTACTTCCAACTTTAAGAATTGGCTCTCCTTGTTTTACAACTTGATTCGTCTTGACGAGTATTTCAGAGCCATGTGCATATAAAGTAACAATACCATTGCCGGTGATCTATCATTACCATATTTCCATAAGCATTATTATAAACAGCTTTTATTACTGTTCCATCTGCCATAGCTACAAAATTAGCACCTACTGGCGCACCAACATCTGTACCACTATGCAATTTGTATACACCGAGTTATAGGATGTGTTCTCATACCAAAATGAGAGGTGATATTTGTATATCCGGGTATTGGCCATGTAAACATACCAGTTGGAACTAGACCTGAGCCATCACTAATGATAATTGAATTAGATGAATTTCCTTGTAGCCAAGCTGTACTTTCTTCACCTTCATAATAACCATTAGCTGCTTGAATAATTACTTGAATATCAGTATCAAGGTCATCTTCTCTTATCCTTAATTTATTCTTTAAGTATGTTCTTAATCTTTCGTATTTTTCCCCAATTAATTCTTCATTTGTAAATACTTTTCCTGTTGTTTTAGTATCTCCATTTTCTATTGTTTTGGATTCGTAATTATATTTATAATGTCCGTAATATTGAATCACTTTCTACAAGTATATAATGTGTTTCTTCTCTTTTAGTAGTAGTTTCTTTTCCATCCTTGTCTTTAGTAGTAGTTTCTATTATTACAGTATCTTTTTCATATTTAAAAGTACTTTCAAAATTACTTGCTACTTGAGTTAACAAATCTTTGTTAATATCCTTATTATCTGTCATATTATGAAATGCCATTATTGCGTAAAGATGAGACCATTCTATTAACTTATCATTTTCTCTGTTATCCACATCTAGTAAGTTATTTGTGGATTCAGTTCCAATATAATTATGGCAAGTGTTTAAATATTCTGATTTCTCTATACATAAATTTCTAATTTCTGCTTGCTCTGGTGGTAGGTCAGAACTATCTGTTTGAACTTCTTGTACAAAGATTGCATCTATAATCGTACAAATTGCAAAAAACAAAAGACCAATAATAAGTATAAAAGGTAGAAAAGGCTTAATAACTTTAAAAGCGACTTTTTTTATTTTATTTTTCGCTTTATTTTTAACTTTGTTCTTTATGCTCATTACTATCACCACCATATTTTTGGTTTTCTGCCTTGTCATTTGCTAATTTATTAACATATTCTGTGTTTTGAAAATTATTTTTTCTTTTTATATTATTTCTATGACTATAACTATCAAAATTTCCTTCAGCCATTTTTGCACCAATACCAAGATATGCAGTTGTTGCCTTAGCACCACCTTTAACGATATTTGTAGCGACAGATTTAGGACTGATTTTATTTCCATTGCTTAAATTATTTTTACTTTCTCCGTTTGACTTAGGAATACTAACTGTATTTTTTTCTTTTGAAATGACATCTCTAATAGGATTTACATTACCATTGTAATCTTTTTCTGCACTCAAATTCATAGTAGGATTTACTATTGCTTTTGCTCTTGATACAAGACCTTGTAAACCACTACCAGAATTGTTGCCATTTGTGTTGCCATTATTATTTTCTGTTGAAGGTGTTTTAAATTGTTCTTTTATAGCTGCTAAACCAAAACCAGCCATTGCTCCCATACCTATTACACGATTTGTCATTTGTTCATTATCAACACCTGCAATTCTTGAAGTTAAATTTTGTAAGCAATTTTGTAAAGCATCTGCTAAAGGTAATATCATCATTGCCCAAATTAAAGAAACTGCCCATCCTCCACCACTTGGAAGAAATGCAAGGTAGATAAGGAATAAAAAGCAGTATATAAATTGCATAAATATATTCATTATAATTTGACCACCCCATACTGCAGCTGCTGTAACATTTTTATTTATTATCCATAAAGCTGCTGCTATTGGTGTAAAAATTGTAAATATAATAATTGTAAATTGTCTTACAATAAACTTTATATTTAACTTAACAAACAAATATATAAACATTGCTATTACTAATGCAGTTGTTATAGCATTTCCTGTTTTTATACTTGTGAGCATACTATCACCAAGAGATGCGTCTAATGTGCCAGTATTTGCAGCAGTTACAAGTAAATATACTAAACTATTATTTATATATAGCAAAAATTTAATAAATAATGGGGCAAGAGCTATTGCAACTCCACCAAAACATAATCTCATTAAACTTTCTTTAGCTTCATTTTTCTTTGCTGTATTAGTACCAGCATTCATAATTTTATATGACAGAATAAAAACAGCAATTAAAATTAAAGTTCCAGAAATTATTGCAAAAACTTTGTACCAATTCATCGTTTTATTCCACAATTCACTAGTAAAAGGGGATAAATTATCACTATTTTGTTTGTTATTGAAAATCAGTTCATCATAGTCTTTAAATCCTACATTTGCATCTTCTCCAGTTGTGAAATCAAAAACTGTTTGTGCAATACCACCGTATACATTCTGCAATTATTTTTTCAAAAAGGCTACCGATCTTCTTGCTTTACTTGTTCTTTGAAATCCACATCTTCTGCAAAACAAAACGGAGATAATAAAAAGATTAGAGTAATTACTATTACAAAACTTTTTATTACTTTTTTCAAATTATTGCCTCCTACTTTAAATAATAGGGCAGTAGGAAACACTATATTTTAGGTAAATACAAATTGTTCTTCATAAGGTGTTATTACAAATTTGATTGCAGTAACACTATTATTTAGACTTATAATGCATTGACCAGGACTAGCAGCAGTTAAGAAATTTTTTGTACCTTCAGATAAATTAAAAAATTCTACTACTGCATCCACACTACCAGGACTTTGCTTAAAGATATATCTTGTTGAACATATATTAATGATTGTTCTTCCGTTCATCACAGCCGTAAAAATTCATCAATAAATTGACTTCCGAATAAATAAAGGAACATTATATTTACGGCCTCTACGAGCCACATTCACTAAAAATTCAGCTGATTCCTGATATTTTAAAAATAACCATGCTTCATCACATACAATTATTTTCTTTTTTTCTCTATTTTTTAGTACATATTTTTGCCAAACCCATGTTAATATTACAAAACTAGAATATAACTTGGTAAATTCATCTTTTACTTCTGACATATCAAAACAAATTATATCTTCACTTGATAGAATTTTACTTTCACAATCAAACATACCGTAATGAATTGCCTTTCAAAAAAGGAACTAATATATTTGATAGTTCTTCACAATTACCTCTTTCTTTCAATTTTTTTTGAAAATCTGTAAGAGTTGGCATTTTTTTAGGTATCCTTCCTATAGCATATTTTCCATTGTCTAGTTTTCCACCTTTTTTTTCAAAAAGTGAATTTACATCACTTGTAATGCCTTTTTCTGCATATAATTGATTTACAATTACCTCAATTTCTGTGTTTTCAGTTCCTGTTAATGTCCTTCCATAATTCCTACAAATAGTTCCAAGTAATGCTCTTATCTCTGCAACTTTATCTAAAATATTTATAAATTGCTTATTTCCTTTTTTATCAGGTTCTATTTCAAAAGGATTTACTCCTGCTGACTTTCCTTGTTCAATTTTTATAACTTTTCCTCCAAGCATTCGAGTAAGGTTGGTATATTCTCCTTCAACATCAATAAAAAAAGCACCGCAACCTGTTGTTGCAATGTTTCTTGCAGTTAATGTTTTTAGAGCGACACTCTTTCCACCACCAGAAGTACCACATATAAATACATGAGGGTTGGGGAGAGTGGGAGGACCAATAAATGTATCTACATATACGGGTGCATTTGTATACATATTTCTTCCAATAAAAATACCTCTATCATGTGAAAGATTAGGATTTGATATAGGAATAAGTGTAGCAATGCCGACCTGCGACCATATTTCTTTCGTAATTAGGAATAGGAACTTCTCCAGTAGGTAATATTGTTTTTAATCCTTCAACTTGCCTAAAAGTTAATGTTCTTATCATAGCCGTTTTTTTGTTTAATTCACTTTCTAATATCTTTGTCTTTTCATTTAAATCTTCTAAAGTTTCAGCATTTACTGATATGAATATTGTAGCAAAAAAGAGTTTATCTTGATTAGTTTGTATAAGCATTCGTAAATCTTCTAAATCTCCAATTTGTTTTTCTAATTCTGGAAGATGTAAGATATTTCCCTGTCGACTATATGTAGCATATTCAGATTGACTTTGAACTAATTTTTTTGTTAATTGATTGATTACATTTCCATTGCTTGAAGGCTCAATTTTTACAGAAATATTTATATTACCTATATGAAATAGATCATCAAGCCAACTTACCCAAGTTTGTTCCGGATAAATTGTCATTGCAAAAAATCTTGTATATTTGTTATATCCTAAAACTAAATAATCTTTTCTTTCCTGTAATGTTTCAGGTAATAAAATATCTGCCATTGTAGGAATATTATTAAATATGTTTATTTCTTTTTGCTTTTTGTTTTTTTCCAACATATAAATTTTTACCTCCTTCCTTTAAGTTGCTAATATTTATAGCAGAATTTTTATTTAATTCTCTATAAATCAAATTATATAAGTCATCTTCGTTTAATATCTCACAAACAATTTTAGCTCTAAGTAAATTTCCTGTAAAAGATAATGACTTCCTATTTAATTCTTCAATAGCTTTTTCATATGTACCATCATAACTGATAATTGCATAATTCTTTACAACAGAAATAGTCCTGTTTTCCATAAGATTTTGTAGATAGTCAATAAGATATTCTTTATATTCTCTAATTTTTGTGTTGTTTGTTTTATTTTGTTTAATTAAAGATATAACCTTGCTTGTATCAATAAATTCTGTTGTAGAAAAAAATTGAATAGGATAATCTATTGCTAGTGCTGTTTGAATAAGTACATTTTCAATGGAATCTTGTTCAGAATTTGAAAGCATATTATAATCAATATTTCCTAATTTAATTACATTTGAATATCTATTACCTAAACAAATAATATTATCTTTAATTTTTATCTGCAAAATATCTGTTAATTGTTTTTTTCCTTTTTTATTACTTTTATCTTTATCTTTTGTTTCTGCACTATGCTTTGGTGCATTTACATTTTTCTTTTTATTGTTTAAATAAATAACTGTACCTATGATAAATAGAACAGTTAAAACTAAAAATATAATCATTATTACCATTTTAAACACCTCTTATATACAAAATATTTCTTGCGAAAGAGATATTTAATGAAATAAAAAAAGAACTTATCAAAGTTCTGCTCACCAATTTTCAAAAAAGTACACAATAAAAAGAAACTTATAATAAAAAAGATAAGTAATATTTTTAATGCTATTGGTAATGGTGTAGCAAAAAGAGATAGGCTAGATGCACCGAGCATTAAATAAACAACTTGTCTTAAACTTAAATAACCACCAAAAATTTTTTCTTCCCTTTTTATATCAAAAGGAACTTTAAATACTCTCATAAATAATCACCTATCCACCAAGTAAATTTCCAGAATTATTTGTTGCAATATTTATGATTATACCGGCAATTATTAAAGATGCTCCTAATATAACACCTCCACCACATATCCAGGCTAAACTACCAATACTTTCAGCTCTTTTTTGAGGGTTATTTGAGTTTGCTATCATTTTTATTGCTGCTATAACTACACTAGCAAATATAAGTACTCCACCAAGAGGCATTGCTATACTTGTAATTACTCTTTTTATATTTTCAGTTGCTGTTTCTACCTCTGCAGTTCCAATAGTTGTACCACCTTCTGTCGCAAAGCACATATTAGCTTTTATAGCAAACAATGTAATCATAGTTCCAATTGCTTTTATTTTAGGAACTAAATGCTTTTTTCGATTTTTAAAATTCACTAAATATCATCTCCTTATAAATTATTTGGGCAAATTTTAAGGAGAGTTACTATACACTTAAATCAAATTCTTAAAATATATAAAGGTAGGTGGAATTGATAAGAAAAAAATTATTCCTATCAATAAACTAGGAACAGCTATTAAGAATTTTGATTTCATCTTTTGTGATTTTATCAAACACCCTATTGCTAGTAAAATTAGAGATATTATCAGTAAAGATACTAATATTATCAAAGTAATTTTAAAACCTATAAATAGGGTGGAAGATACAATATTTTCAATATTATTCATATAACTATCTAACATATAAACATCTCCTTTTTAGGTGCTATTGTCAGTATATTTATTAATAATAGTTTTTTTGTAGTATGATAAAAAATTATCTATATCATAACTTTTACAAAGATTATATAAATTTATTAAATCTTCTCTTTTTACTCTTGCTAATATGTTTTGGAAATTTTCTATTTCTAATTCATATAGGGTATATAAGATAACCTTTAGCATTTCTTTTTTATCATCTTTTAGAGTATTAAATATTTCTTCAGTATAATTAAATTCTAATTTATCTACTATTTCATACAAGTTTTGAGGTATTTTGTCGCTTTTACTTATTATTAAATTAAATATATTATTCATCATCTTATTATCTATATCTATCTCTCCGTAACAGATTTGTTACAGGCTCGTTACTATTTGTTACTTCACTGTTACATTGTAACATTTTATATTTTTCTCTATGTTTTCTAACTCTTGCAGCACTTGATCCTTCACTACCTATTAAGTCTTGCATTTCTGATAGCATAAGTGTATTTTCATCAAAAAATTCGATAGATTTTGTTTTTTCCAAAGCTGTTAATAATAATTTAATAATATTTACATCTTCATCGAGCGTTAAAGCAATTTCTTCGGCCATACTATCGCATAAATGTTCATATACAAAAATTCCTTCACTTTTAAGAAGTTTTAATTGTAATTTTAAATAAACTAATAGTATCTTATCTCCATCAGGTAATTTACGAAGGAATTTACTTGTTTTGTTATCAAAAAAAGAATCATATAATTTTAACCAATAATACCTTTTTTCTTTCAAAATTATTCCTCCTCATCCTTCATAAAAGTTTTTTCATCTATGTTTTCAATTCTCATAATGGTATCTATAAGGTTATTTTCCATTTGTTGATTTTTTAATTGCAAATTAGCAATTTCTTCTAATAATACCATATCATCACCAAAACCATTTACCTCAATATTACCTTTGGAATCAATGGTAATTGAAATTAATTCATGTCCTTTTTTTACAAGTATTGCAATTTCTTCATTGCTTTTTGCTATAATTTTGCGTATCTTCAATATAAATCACCTCCTTATCTGACTTTGCTCCTGCAATAATACAGGCATATAAAAAGAGGCTAACATTAGCCCCTACAATTAAACCAATTATAAATTGTATCAT
>CALUUL010000049.1 GCA_944323945.1 Candidatus Gastranaerophilales bacterium | reverse complement strand
ATTTTCAGATAATTCAAGAGGTGTAGGTTTAACAACCTGACCAGGCATACGAATACTTTGAACACCTTTTGCAACAACATTATCAGTTATTGCAAGTCCTTCTTCAACTATCCAATTTTTATTGATTTCTTGAGAAACCTGAATATTTTTTCTAACCGCTTTATTATCTGCACCAACAGTCCATACATAATAACCTTGTGCATCATTTAGTGCGGCTGATTGAGGTACTGTAAGAGCTTCTCTCGGTTCTATAGACTTTATAACAACACTTACAAAATCACCAGGAACTAAAAGTTCATTTCCGTTTTGGAATGTTGCTCTTAAATCAATAGTTCCGGTTGTTTGATCAACTTCATTTCCAACATATTCTATTTTGCCAATTTCATCATACATTGTTCCATCAGCCAATTGCAGTCTTACTTCCATATTACTAAAGTCTTTTGATGAACCTTGTTTTTTAAATTTTAAGAATTCACTACTTTTCAAGTTAAACAAAACATATATAGGACTATTACTTACAACCCTTGCTATAGGACCTGTTTGTGTATTAACAAGGTTCCCTTCAGTAATAATAATTTTACCGATTTTACCATCTACAGGTGATAATATTTTTGTATAACTTAAGTTTAATTTAGCATCTGCTAATTGAACTTTTGCAGCATCTAAAGCTGCTTTACTTGTATCTCTTGTTGCTAATGCTTGATCATAATATGATTTACTTACATAATCATTTTTGACAAGCTCCTTAGCCCTCTTTAATTCTTTTTCAGCATTAATTAATGTTGCTTGAGCCTGCCTTACATTAGCTGCAGCTGTATTTACAAGATTTTGATATTGGTCAGGTTCTATTAAAAATAATAATTGCCCTTTCTTTACTTTATCACCTTCTTTGAAATAACTCTTTTCCAACCAGCCGTTAATTCTTGCAACAATATCTACAGAATATTTTGCTTCTACTCTTCCTGCCGATTCTGATTTAGAATATACTTCCATTTTCACAGGATTCATTATCTGCACTTCTTTGGGTATTCTTGCTTCTTTCTCCTGTAAATAGCCTGTATACCAACTTGAAATTTGCCTATAACCGATTGAACCGAGTATAAATACTATTAAAAATAATACTAACCTGTGATTTTTATTTTTTAAGTATCCCATTTTATATCCTCTATTTTCTATTTTTCATTCTTCTAAACTTAAATTATTTCTATAAAAAACTATAGCTTCTACCATAGCTGTTCTTCTTTCTTCACCAAGTTTTTCAAGTGCTCTGTATTCAGCATTTCTTGCTTTAGAAATTATTTTTTCTGCATATTCTAAACCTTCTTTTGTCAAAGAAATATTTTTATTTCTTTTGTCAGAATTTGATTCAACCGGATTAGTTACTATTCCCTGTTCATTAAATCCCTTTATTATTGTATTAACAGTTTGTTTCGGTAAATAAGACAACTGTGTAATGTCCTTTTGTGTACAACTTCTTTCTCTATGCAATATTGAAAGCACTTTCAAAGATTGAAGCGTTAAACCTACCGATTTTGCATATTCATTATAAAATCCGGATACACTAATGTGCATCTCCCACAACAATTTTGAACATTCTTGTACATTCAGCTTATTCAAGTGTAAAACCCTTATATTAGTCCAATATCATACTGTCCCATTATGGACTATTATCAAGCAAATTTTTCTTTATGTCAACATTATTTAAAAAACTTTTCTCGAACTTTCAAATAATTATCCAATTCTTCTTTCATAATTGTTTTTTCTGCTGTTGAAGCCATATTTAGACTAAAACGATGCTCTATTTTTTTATCTGATATAAATAAACTTGGAAAACCCATAATATGGAACTTCTCAACTAATTCAGTATTATCTGGATTATCACAATTTACTGCAACAAAAGAATACTTATTTTTATATTTATCAGCAAATTCTCCAAAAACAGGCATATATTTTCTGCAATATCCGCACCAATCAACATAAAACATAATAACCATTGGTTTATCAATTGCTTCTGCTTCCTTAAAAGAAATTATAGCCTTAGATGGAATTTCTATGGGTGCCTGTAAATTCTGCTGAGGTTTATATACAGGCAAACTGCTATTAAACACAATATAAGTATATGCTGCAAAACATACTGCAACAACTATAAACAAACCTATAAAAAATTTTTTCTTCATAATTTAGCACCTTTCGGAACAACGGTAACCCCACCGGGTGAAACTAAAAATCCTCTTGCTTTATCTTCTTCCTGATTTATACCAATCTTTGTATATGGCGGAATTTCAACATTTTTATCTATTATAGCCTTTCTTATTTCAGAATATCTTCCGACATTAACATTTTCCATTAAGATTGAATCTGTCACATTAGAAAAACTATTTATTCTTACCTGTGGAGACAATACACATCTTGAAATACTCCCACCTGAGATGATACAACCTTCAGATACCATAGAGTTTGTAGCCATACCTACTCTATCTCCTTCTTCCCAAATAAATTTCGCCGGCGGGAAGTTATAATTATATGTTCTTAAAGGCCAATCCGTACAATATAGATTTAACTCAGGTTGATAATTTAATAAATCCATATTTGCTTGCCAATAACTGTCTATGCTTCCGACATCTCTCCAGTACCCTCTTTCAGATTCAGTCATACCTGTATATTCATTCTGTGAAAAATCATATACATATATATTCTGACCATCTTTAAGCATTTTCGGGATAATATTTTTACCAAAATCATGACTTGATTCGGGATTATTTGCATCTTCTTGAACTTCCTTAACCAGTTCTTCCGTTTCAAATATATAATTACCCATAGAAGCTAAACACATATCAGGTCTATTTGGTATACACTTCGGTTTATCTTTTGGCTTTTCTTGGAAACCTGTTAATTTCCAATTCTCATCAACTTCGATTATTCCAAATTCACTTGCTTCTGATATTGGAATCGGAATAGCTGATATTGTAAGTACAGCTTCTTTTTGTTTATGAAATCTCATCATTTGAGAAACATCCATTCTATATATATGGTCACCGCCAAATACACAAACGTGTTTTGGTTTTTCATCATATATATGTGTCAAGTTCTGATAAACAGCATCTGCTGTACCTTTATACCAGTGTCCATCTATCCTCATTTGTGCAGGAACCAAATCTATATATTGTCCTAAAATTGGAGAAACAGGCCAGCTTCTTGCTATGTGTTGATTTAAAGAATCTGATTTATATTGAGTTAGAATTTTTAATTTATAAAAACCTGAATTAATGAAATTATTAATTACAAAATCAATAATTCTATACCTACCTCCAAAAGGAACAGCAGGTTTAGCTCTATCCCTTGTCAAAGGAAAAAGCCTTTTTCCTTCTCCGCCTGCAAGAATCATTACAAGTGATGTATCTAATGCCAAGATGTTTCTCCTTTAGTTATCATCTAAACTTAAAACTGCCATAAACGCCTCTTGAGGAACTTCTACCCTACCTACAGCCTTCATTCGTTTTTTACCTCGTTTTTGTTTCTCGAGTAATTTTCTTTTACGTGAAATGTCACCGCCATAACATTTATCTAATACACTCTTTCTTAATGCTTTTATATTTGTTCTTGCGATAATTCTTCCACCAATTGCTGCTTGAATTGCAACTTCAAACATTTGCCTTGGAATAATATCTTTCAATTTTGATGTTAATTTCTGACCAACATAAAATGCATTGTCTTTATGTACTATTGCACTTAATGCATCAACAATTTCACCAGCCAAAAGAATATCCAATTTAACTAGGTCAGAGCGTTTATAATCACTAAATTCATAATCTAAACTTGCATATCCTTTTGAACGTGATTTTAATTGATCATAAAAATCTGTAATAATTTCACTTAAAGGAATTTCATAGTTAAGTGAAACTCTAACTTTATCAAGATAAGTCATATTCTGGAAAATACCGCGTTTGGATTGAGCCAGTTCCATCAATAAACCAACATAATCATTTGGCGTAATAATTGTAGTCTTTACATAAGGCTCTTCTATATAATCACGATATTGAGCATCAGGTAAATTTGCAGGATTATCAATCTCAACAACCTCGCCATTTGTTTTATGGACTCTATAAATAACACTTGGTGCCGTTGTAACAAGAGTAAGATTGTATTCTCTTTCTAATCTTTCTTGGGCAATTTCCATATGAAGCATACCTAAAAAACCACATCTGAAACCAAACCCTAATGCTGATGATGTCTCAGGTTCAAAGGTAATACTTGAATCATTTAATTTTAACTTTTCTAAAGCTTCTTTTAAATCTTGATATTGATCGTTATCAACAGGATATAATCCTGAAAATACCATCGGAAGTGCTTCTTTATACCCTGCCAACGGTTCTTTTGCACCATTTTCAACATGAGTTATTGTATCTCCTACAAACCTTGTAATTTCCTTTATAGAACAACCCATATATCCAACATCACCGGTTTTTAATTCTTTTACTGGAACTCTATGCGGATTCAAATAACCAAGTTCTGTAACTTCATATTCCTTACCGGATGCCATAAATTTTATTTTATCACCAAGTTTAATGTTTCCATCGATAACCTTAAAAAAACATAATGTTCCAAGATACTGGTCATATGCACTATCAAATACTAATGCTCTTAAAGGCTTATCAGAAGTATCCTCAGGCGGTGGCACAAATTCAACAATCGCTTCTAAAACATCTTCAATTCCAATACCTTCTTTTGCACTCACAGGTATTGCCATAGATGCATCAATTCCAAGAACTTCTTCTATTTCTTCTTTTACTCTTTCAACATCAGCTGATGGTAAATCTATTTTATTGATAACAGGAATAATCTCAAGATTTTGCTCAATAGCAAGATATACATTTGATAAAGTCTGTGCTTCAACTCCTTGAGTCGCATCAACAATTAACAAAGCCCCTTCACAAGCTGCTAAAGAACGTGAAACTTCATATGAAAAATCAACATGCCCTGGCGTATCAATCAAATTAAGGACGTAATCTTTCCCGTTTTTTGCTTTATAATTCATCCTTGCTGCATTCAACTTAATTGTAATACCGCGTTCACGTTCAATATCCATAGTATCAAGCAATTGATCCTGCATGTCACGCTCAGCTATAGTACCTGTTTTTTCAAGTAACCTATCAGCTAATGTCGACTTACCATGATCAATATGAGCGATGATACAAAAATTTCTTACGTTATCAATATATTTCATACAATTAGTTTATTATAGAAAAACTCTTTTGCCAATATTTAAAACTTTTTAATAAATAATAAAAACCCCTTTTAAAAAGGGATTTTTATTATTTATTATGCTATTTCTTCATTTTGTTTTAATTGTGGTTTGACAACTTCATCTGCTTGCTCTTCTTTTTTCGTTGGAAGTTTAATTAATTCTGCAACACCTTCACTTTTTTTCTTTACCATATCTGCTGTTACTGTAAATTCTTTAATGTCTTCTTGAGAAGGAATTGCATACATTATATCCATCATTATTTCTTCAACAATTGAACGAAGTGCCCTTGCACCTGTTTTACGTTTGATTGCTTCAGATGCAATCAAATCTATAGCTTCAGGTTCAAATTTCAACTCTACACCATCCATACCTAATAAGCATTGATATTGTTTTAATAAAGCATTCTTTGGTTGAGTTAAAATATTTTTCAATGCCGCTTCATCTAGTGGATCTAAAACTGCATATACAGGAATTCTTCCTATAAATTCAGGTATAAGACCAAACTTGAGCAAATCTTCAGGTTGAAGTTTCTTTAATAGCTTTGCAGCCTCAAGCTCTTTTTCTGCTTGTGTTTTCGCTCTATCTACCCCAAAACCTATTGTAGTAGATTCACCTGCTCTTCTTTCAACAATTTTATCAAGTCCAACAAATGCACCACCAACAATAAACAATATGTTCGCTGTATTTATTTGAATAAACTCTTGATGAGGATGTTTTCTTCCGCCTTGAGGTGGAACATTTGCAACTGTACCTTCTATCATCTTTAATAATGCTTGCTGTACACCTTCACCTGATACATCTCTGGTTATACTTGTATTTTCTGATTTTCTTGAAATTTTATCAATTTCATCTATGTATATAATACCCTTTTCGGCTTTTTGAGCATCAAAATCTGCATTTTGATAAAGTCTTAAAAGAATATTTTCAACATCATCACCTACATAACCTGCTTCTGTTAATGTTGTAGCATCTGCAATTGCAAATGGTACATCCAGCATCTTTGCAAGAGTCTGTGCCAATAATGTTTTACCGCTTCCTGTTGGACCTACAAGCAAAATATTACTCTTTTGAATTTCAACTTTTTGCTCATCTCCTGATTCGGAAGCATTATGTGCAAGTCTTTTATAATGATTATATACAGCAACCGATAATGCTTTTTTAGCATCATCTTGACCTATAATGAATTCATCAAGATACTGTTTAATTTCATGAGGTTTTGGCACTTTTTTTAAATCAGCTTCTTTTGTTTCTGTTTCTTCAGGCTTTTCTTTATTTTCAAGAAACTCCTCGTCTAAAATTTCATTACACAACTCAACACACTCATCACAGATATATACATCAGGACCTGCAATAAGTTTCTTGACCTGTTCTTGCGTTTTACCGCAAAATGAACATTTTAAACGACTGTCATCATGAACTGCCATTAATTATATCTCCTGCTTTGGTTTTGGTTGTGTATTTACAGTTACAACTTTATCAATCATACCATATTCTAATGCTTCTTCAGGAGTCATGATATAGTCTCTGTCTGTATCTTTTTCAATCTTTTTGATAGATTGTCCTGTATTTTTTGCTAAAATTTCATTTAATGATTTCTTAATTCTGATAATTTCAGCTGCTTGAATTTCAATATCAGTAGCTTGTCCTTGTGCACCACCTAAAGGTTGGTGTATCAGTACTCTTGAATGAGGTAAAGCCATTCTCTTCCCAGGTGTTCCTGATGATAATAAGAATGCACCCATTGATGCAGCTTGACCTAAACAAATTGTTGATACATCAGCTCTTATGTGTTGCATTGTATCATATATTGCGAAACCTGCTGTTACACTACCTCCAGGAGAATTAATGTATAACATAATATCCTTTTCCGGATTTTCACTATCTAACAATAGTAACTGTGCAACTATTAAGTTTGCTACCATATCATCAATAGGAGTGCCAAGAAAGATTATTCTTTCTCTCAACAATCTTGAAAAAATATCAAATGATCTTTCTCCTCTGCTTGATTGTTCTATTACTACGGGTACAAAACTCATATTCTTCCCTTTCTAACCTATGTTATTTTTTATAGTTTACTTTTGCATTTTCAATCAACAACTGAGTAACTTTTTCTGTTATAATTTGTTGATTTATTGAATGCAATAAATTAACATTCTTTTGAATTTCAGCAACAATATTTTCTGTAGTTGTACGATAAATATTTGCCAAATCTCCAATTTTCTTTTGAATATCTTCAGAAGTAACTGTTACTTTTTCTTCTTGAGCAATTTTTCCAACAATTAATGATGTTTTGATTCTCTTAACAGCTTCTTCTTTCATTTGTTCATATATCTTTTGATGTCCTTCTTTTTCAAGCATTTCATCAAAATTTCCGCCTTGCATATTGATTCTTTGTTTAAATTCGCCCATTAATGCTTGAATTTCACGGTTAATCATTGTTTCTTGAATATCAATATTAGTATTTTCTAACAATGTATCAAATATTTTATTTGCAACTCTTTTTTCATTTTCAACTTTTACACTATTATCAAGATATTTTTGAATATCTTCTTTTAATGCATCTAATGTCTCAAACTTTGGATTTACTTTCTTGGCTAATTCATCATTTATTTCATGAAGAACTTTTTCTTTTATCGAATTTATTTTAATATTAAATTCAGCAGGTTTACCTTTTAATTTTTCATCATGGTATTCGGATGGGAATGTAACATTGATCTTAAATTCTTCACCAACAGCATGATCAACCAATTGTTCTGCAAAACCTGCAATAAAATTAGAATGACCTAAATCTAAAACATAATTTTTAGCTGATCCGCCTTTTATTTCTTCACCGTCTACATAACCGTCAAAATCAATATTTACTAAGTCAGTTGATTTTGTTTTTCTGTCTGTAATATCATTCAATGTTGAAAATCTATCTGCTAAACGTTCTAGCTCTTTCTCAACAGCATCTTCCGCTGTCTTATATTCTTCAACATCTACTGCCATTCCTTTATATTCATTTAAATTAACTTCAGGTTTTAATTCAAACTTAGCAACAACTTTTAATGTTTTATCATCTGCAAATTCAAAAGATTCAATTGCAGGTGCAGATACTAAATCAAATTTATTTTCTTCAATTGTATTTTCAAATATTGTAGGAAGAACACTGTCCAAAACTTCTCTTTCAATTGCTGAAATACCAACATATTTTTCTAATATATTCTTTGGAGCTTTTCCTTGTCTAAACCCTGGAACATTAACCCTTTTTGCAAGCTTTTTACAAGCCTTGTCATATTCAAAAGAAGTAACCGCTGGTTCTACTTCTATATTTAACTTAACTTCATTGTTTTCTAACTTTTCAATTGTTACTGTCATCTTATATCACCTTTTCTATTCTATATTGATTCTACACATGCCCTTTACAGACAGAATATAAATCTATCTATGTTAGATTATAACATAAATATATTTCTTTCAAGTTAAATAGACGATTTAGAGGAGTTTTAAAAAATATAACCAATATGATTGTGGTATAATAGAATATACACATGTACAAAAGGGGTATTTATGAAAAAAACATTTATTATCTTCACATTATTTTCTTTAACTGCAAATATATCTTTAGCTTCTGCTTTTGGAGGTTATGATGCAGGTGCTGTTAACAGCCAATATATGCGTGACTTAAGAACTCATGAAGCTATTACTAGAGCCAAAAACAGAAGTGCTATTGTCACTACAAAGAAAAATACTCCTTTGCAACAAAGAGAATTACAAGAACAAAGAGATAAAATTATAAACGCAAATATTAAGACTATCACATTTATGAACAATGCTTCAATTCCTTCAAACGACTTATTGAATGTAGTTTCTAACAAAATTAATATGCCTATGTCTGCTGAAAATATTGCTTCTATAAGAAAAGATATTATGAAATATTATCAAGATCATGGCTTCTTCTCTGCTGTCGCAATTGTTTCTTCGCAAGATAGCGAAACAGGTGAAGTGGTTATTGAAATTAGAGAAGGCGGAAGAAATTCCATTACCATTCAAGAATAATTTTTGTTTGTAAACAAAAAATATATATCTGTTTGACATAAACAATTGTATAGTTTTTTTTACCTCAAAAAACCTTAAACTAATAAAAATACATATCAATGTGTTCTATAGTTTACGGGAAGTGTGTTTATGGGCAAACAGCCAAAATTTCTGCCTATTATATTTATCTGGATTATTATTTTTTCTTTTGTGGTGAATTCTGCATCATCTTTTGAATATGAAAATACTGCCGATAACCCAAGATTAGTTAATCTTACTCCTCAACAATTTCGTTCACTTAATACAATTGAAAAAAGAATATATAGTAATTCTTTTGACGGAGAAAATACTATCGACAGAATAGAAAGACTGGAACTGGACTTGTTTAATGAAATACAAAAAGGAACTCCAACTCAAAGAATAAACTCTCTTAAACTTGAAAGTTCAAGAGTTGCTTTAAGAGGTACTCCAATGACCCCTATGATGGATTCTACTTTCAATTCAAAATATATAAATCCCAGAGGAGAAGGAACTTATTATGACGATGTGGGTATTATTGATGGCCTTATACGTCTTTGGTGGCCTGATTTTTATGCTAGCATATCCGAATATAGAAAATATAAAGAAGCTAATTTCTACTAGTTACACTTTTTTTCGAACAACCAATGCGTTATTTATTGCTACAGATGTTTTTATATTACTTCCTGTATATATTTTTCCATCAACATACATAACTGTAGAACTACCGCCATCCAAATTAATAGCCTCATAGCAACCAAATTGGTTCATTAACTTTGCAAGTTCTTTTAAAGTAACACCTGTACTTCCTTCTTTTCTTCCATCTACTGTAACCATTATAAGTACATTATCTTTCGTATATCCTATTGCAGTTCTTGGATTTCTTCCTGATATTGCATTTAACTTTTCACTTGATACATCAAGGAAAATTTCTCCATTTTTCATTAAATATGGTCCGCCGCTTATTAAATGTTCAATATTTTTCCATTTCGGCAAAAGTGAATAATCTATTTTAACATTATCTCCTGCTTTAATATCAGTTAAAATATTTTTAGGGGCGGAAATAACATATCCATCTGTTGGTATAAAAATAGGGTTAGATGATTTTGTAATAACTTTATCATCTTTTATTGCAATATGAATTGAAGGAGTTTTAGTTTTAGGAGACTTCTCTCCCCATTTTGATGTATATATAAGCACATTTGAAGCAAGCATTCTCGGTTGATTTATATTATCAATTTTTATTGTTTTACCTTTAGTCTTAATTTCTCCGATAAAAGATATTCTTGATGTCTTAAATGAATTTTTTCCAATTCCTAAACCAACTCGTTCATATATCGGTCCTGAAATCACCTCATTATTTATAACTAAAGCGCCTAAAGGCGTTCCGGTATCTTGTTTAAAATATGTACCATTTATAGCCAATATAGCTCCATTTAGCATCGCTATATTATTTATTTTTGCCCTTGAGTGCATTTTCTCTGAACCCATCTGCGGTATTATTTCTATATTTTTATTTATATTCCTATTTATTTCAGCAACATTAATCTTTATTCTTCTGGAATTTATATATTTAACAATAGGTACATAAACAATACCGTCATCAACCTTTGTAATTTTTTGATTTGGATATTTCTCTTTTAAATCTTCCTCCCACTTTTTTTGCAATAAAAAAAGAGCATCATCAGACTGCTCTTTATACATAGTATTCTCTTGTATATAACCTCTTAAAATTGTTCTCGCCTCATAAGCATCAAGTGGCATATTATATCCGGAGAAAACAGCTAATGCCATTATTACCAAACCAAGCTTCAAGACCATTTTCTCGGAACAAAATATTCTTCTTTCTGCCAGTGTTTCTGCGTACATTATTAATGTTCCTTATACTACAATTGTAACATATTTTCATGTTTTTTTCAAGTGCAGATAACGACTTTATTAAAAAAAGAGAGTATAATTAATTTAAGAGTTGGAGGGTTTTAATATGAAAGAAAAAGCAATAAAACATTTTAAAGAAGGTTATTCTTGCTCTGAATCTGTAGTTCAAGCAGCAATAGATAAAGGATATGCACCTAAAGAACTTTTAAGTGTAGCAACACCATTCTCAGGCGGAATGGGGGTAAAATGCTTATGCGGAGCAGTAGCAGGTTCACAAATTATAATTGGTTCAATGTTTGGAAAAAATGAAGAACAAGATGGGAAAAAAGCAAGAGCATTGGCAAAACAATTTAACGAAAAATTTGCAGAAAAATACAAGGTTAACTGCTGTAAGGTTTTATCTGCAGGGTATGACTTTTCTTCTCCGGAAAGGCGTGAACATTGCTGCAATATGGTAGAAGATTGCAGTATTCTTTTAGAAGAAATATTAAAAGAAAACCTTGTAAAAGCATAATAGCAAGGAAAGTAAACAAAATAAAACGATATATGTTAAATCAATTTACGAACTTACGATTTAGCAATATAAAATCATTTTGTTTGTTTTATAATAAAACATACTTGAAGAAAGAAATGGTATGTTTATAGATAAAACGAGAATAAAAATCCTTTCAGGAAAAGGAGGCAACGGTATAGTTGCCTGGAGAAGGGAAAAATATGTAGATAAAGGAGGTCCCGCAGGCGGTAACGGTGGCAAAGGCGGAGATATTTATCTTGTTGCAACGGAAGATATGTCTACATTAATGGACTTCCAATTTCAATCTGTTTTTAAAGCAGAAAACGGAGAAAACGGATACATAAAAACTCAGCACGGAAAATGCGGTAAAGATTTATATATTAAAGTCCCCGTTGGTACCGTTGTTAAAGATGTTTCAACCGGAAAAATAATAGCAGACTTAAATACAAACGAACAAAAAATAATGGTAGCACAAGGCGGTCGTGGTGGAAGAGGAAATGCTTGTTTTGCTACCGCACAAAAAAGAGCACCTCAATTTTGTGAGCCCGGAGAAAACGGTATTGAAAGAACTTTAGAACTTGAACTTAAATTATTAGCTGATGTAGGCTTATTGGGTATGCCAAATGCAGGAAAATCAACATTAATAAGTTCAGTCAGCAGTGCTAAACCTAAAATAGCAGATTATCCTTTCACAACTTTAGTTCCAAATCTTGGAGTAGTTAAAAAAGACAGCGGAGACGGTTATGTTATTGCAGATATCCCCGGTCTTATAGAAGGTGCTTCGGAAGGTATAGGTTTGGGACACGAATTTTTAAGACACGTTGAAAGATGCCGTTTCTTAATACATTTAGTCGATTTAACAGAAGAAGATCCTATAAAAAATTATAAAATCATCAATGAAGAACTAAAAAAGCACTCTGAACAATTAGCATCTGTATATCAAATAGTTGCATTAAATAAAATTGACTCAGTTGATGAAGAAAAAAGACAACACTACATTCAAGAATTTAAGAAATTATCTGACGACGTATTTTTAATCTCCGCAGCAACAAGAGAAAATTTAACAGAATTTATGCATTTTGTATCAAGAAAAGTTGATGAGATACCAAAACCTGTTATTGTTGTCGATGTTGAAGAAGATGACGGTGCTATGGATAATGATGACAGTTCATATAGTGTTTATAAAGTTGATAAACATACATTTGTAGTTGAAGGCGGAAAAATTTTCAGACTTGCAAATGTTACAGATGGAAGAAACACAGAACAATTATACAGATTCCAAAACATATTAAAAGCAATGGGTGTTTTTGATGCATTAAAAGAAGCTGGTGTTCAAGAAGGTGATATTGTCAAAATAGGACACTTAGAATTTGATTATTTATATTAATTTGTAATCTTTTATCTAAAAAGTTCAAAATGATTCTTATTAAAACGCAAAATTCCTTCATCCCTCATTTTGCACAATTCTCTTGACATTGCACTTCTATCAACACACAAAAATTTTGCCATTTCTTCACGCGAATATGGAATTGAAAAAACCTTTTCTCCATTCCTAAATGTTTCTAATAATGCCAAAATCTTATCACGGGTAGTTTTTTGAGCAATAATATCAATTTTATCATTTAAGAGAGAATTTCTTTTTGAAATCATCTTCATTACATTTTTTATTAATTGCAAATGATAAATACAAAGTTTCTCACAAGGAGTAATAACTTTTTCAAAAGGTAAAAATAACACCTCGCACTCATTCTCTGAAATAATATCAACAGGACTTTTTTCTAAACCGCAACAGACTATATTATGACCAAAAATATCATTAACTTTTAATCTTTCAACTATAGTGATATTCCCAAGTGTATCCGTTTTTTGAATAACTGCACTGCCAGCTAAAATCACACCCAAATAATCAATTTTTGCTGAATTCTTTAATATATAAGCATTTTTGCGGAAAACTTTGGTTTTTATACCGATACACTTTAAAAGTTCAAGAACTCCGTCATTACTAATTTTCTCAAACAAATCTACATCAAGCATTTTAAAATACTTTCTTTCTCTTTTTTCTTTTTTTCGTTAGATCAGTAATTTTTAAATCTTTTATAGCATTATCTATAGAAATTTTAGCAAGCGGCTTATGATTTCTTCTGTCATAAAAAACCAACCAGTGCTGTCTATTTGGATTATCTACAGAGAAAGATAAAATTCCTGAAACATTTTCACCTTTTTTTATTGTTTTCATTGCAAGTGAATTTTTATAATCAGAAAATATTGACGGATGATATGAATTATGTAAGTCATTAACCAGTTCAATATCAAAACTTGAAAAATCAGATTTTGAATTATTCTTAATTATTAA
>CALUUL010000048.1 GCA_944323945.1 Candidatus Gastranaerophilales bacterium | reverse complement strand
TACAGAAACTGTAACAAATACAGAAACCGTAACAAATACAGAAACCGTAACAAATACAGAAACTGTAACTAATACGGCAACTGTTCCAGATGTAGATGTTGATCCTGGTGATGAAATAGAGCCTGTTAGACCTGGAGATGATTCTGAGAATACTCCGAATTATACTGAACCTGAAACACCACCGGCAGATACAGAGCCTGATACTCCACCTATAGAAACTCAGCCGGAGACACCACCAGCTGAAACTCAACCAGAGACACCACCAGCTGAAACTCAACCGGATACAAGTTGTGATGATGTACCACCAGAAGATGAATATGAGGAAGAATTGCCACCTGAATTGTAAAATAAAAAGAAGACCCATTGGGTCTTCTTTTTCTAGCAAAAAAAAAAATCACATGTTTTGGAATAGAAAAAGGAGAAAAAATGAAAGTAACATTTAATTTATATATGTCTTCACCGATTTCTATGAAAGCAAATAAGAGAGATAATAAAAATAGACAACCTATAAGTGCATTGTTAAAACCTTTTGAAATAAGTAAAGAAGCAGTTGTTCCTCCATTAAAACTTATGAAAGGAATTAACCCGAATTCGTCAGATGTGTTTGATAGTTTTACAAAAATAGATGATGTTACAAGAAAAATTAATTTTACAAAAGACCCTGAATCTTGGATAAAATGTTTGTCTGAAGAACTGGAAGAATTTGTTATAGCAAGGGCTGAATATAATCAAGATAGATCACAATCAAATAAAGAGCATATGGAAGAAGAAATGGGTGATATTTTCTATACTGCAGCAAGTATTGCAAAAGATAGTGGAATTGATCCTCAGGATGCATTTAAAGCTACTAACAGAAAATTTTTTAACAGAATTAATCTAATGGAAAGATTTTGTTTGACAAGTAAATCACAACCTGATAGTTTAGCTGAATGCACAGATGAAGAAAGAAGAGCACTTTGGAATGCTGCTAAATATAAATTATACGGAGTTCAAGCAAAAAGATTTGCTTTAGAGGCTTAATTTAATAATTTCTATTGCTTTTTGAATAGAAATATCCCAATTATTAAATTCATTATTTACTATCGGTATTACGGATTTGTACCATCCGCAGTCTTGGCCTGTTAAGTCATACCATCTGAATTCATAATGGTAGTTAAAAATACCTATAGTTTTTTTCCCAATTGCTCCTGCTAAATTTAAAATACAATTATCGCTGCTAATTATTATATCTGTATTTTGAATTGCAGCAGCAGTATCTGCAAAATTATTGAAATCTTTTGCTATATTAATAATTTTATTATGCTTAAAACACTTGAGTCTTCTATCTTCTATATCTTTTGTAAAACAATAGAGTTGTACGTTATCTAATTTATCAAGAGGAAGTAATTTTTTTAAAGGAATATCTCTTTTATTATTACTTGCAATTCCTTCAAAAGCAATTCCTATTTTTAGTTTATCTGTATTAAAATATTTGTCTTGAAACTTTCTGACTAAATATTTGTTTGGTTTTATATATCCTCCTCCAACAGAAATATTTTCTTTTGTTAGATGTAATGCTATCGGAATTGACATACAAGGAATATGGTAATCGTATTGTAAAGAATTTATATCAGTTGTTTTTTGGCAGTGAACTTCTACTCCAAATTGATTATCTTTAATTAAATCATATGCATTATTTTGTATGTAATAAATGACTTTTTTTGCAAGTTTTACAAGTCTTGGCATGTAGCCAAACATTAGAAAATTATCTCCATAACCTTGTTCATAGTGAACAAGTAGTGTGGAATTTGATAAATCTTCGTTACCGCTCCATATAGGTTTGTTTAATTTAGGATATATAGTTGGTTCATTTTTTTCAAATCTTGAACCATAGTATTTTGCCCATTCTTCTATGTCACCATTTCTCAGGCAAGATGCACAATAGGTAAATTCATCATCTTTATCTGCATAACCATTTTTTATATATACATTCCAACATTCTTTCTCTGTTTTGTAGTCTTTTGCTTTCATTGCAGCAACAATTGTATTTTTTAAGTATGATTTATTATTTGGAACTTTCTCAATTGTTTTCTTAAAATATTCAAGTGCTTTTTGCGCATCATTAGGATTTTGGGTATTTTTTATATAAGAATTAAAATAATGACAGCCTATTATATTATAATCTTGAGCTTCAAGTTCCGTTCTTTTTATTTGATTAAGATATTTGTTATAATATTCTATCGCTTTTTTATATTCTTGATTTTTCTCATATGCGTTACTTAAAATTTTATAATTTTCAGCTTCTTTTTTTAACTTAATTAATCTTTTGGCTAATATAAGCTGTAAATCGTATTGTTCAAGTTTTTCAAGGCAATTTATGTGATTTTTTATGTTTGTTGTATTTTTCTGTTCTAATTGATAAATATAGTTATAGCAAATTAATGCATTTGAATAATTCTTTTCTTTGTAGTATTTATCTGATAATTTTTTGAGTTTTTCTACTAATATATTTTGGGAATGTTTTATTTCTTGAGTTTCCGATTTTTCTTTTATATAAGAAAGTTTATTAATATAATCATCATAACAATTAATTGCCTCAACAAGGTTACCTTGTTCAAGCATTGCAATCCAAGTTGCTCTATTAATTTTAAAATCTGTTGATTTTTTATTCATAGATTAATAATAATTCAGATTTATATATTTTGTTTCATACAAATAACTGAATATTAATCTTTTGGAATATATTTAATAAAATATGAAAATGCAAAAGGTACAAAAGTCATAATTAATAAGATATTCATAAATCCGAATTTTTCAGCGAGTAAACTTATTAAAGGTAATAAAATTCCGATAACACCCCAACTGAAACCACCTATAAATCCTGATATCATACTTTTAAATTCCGGCATTAACTTTTGAGCTAATGCCATGTTTACTGGTGAAGCCAGTAAGCTAAAATAAGCAATTAATATAAATGATAATAAACCTATTATCCCAATTCCGTTATTTAAGTAAAAAATAATACCGAGAGGGGCTACGGTTATCAATGAAATATAAAATACATTTTTTATTCCAACTCTTTTTTCAAGTAATGGACTAGTTACTACTCCAAGTGCACCTGATAGCATAAATAATAAAAGAATTATTCCTATTTTAGACACATTATATCCCATTGATTTCCAATAAAAAGGTAAAATAATCGGAAAAGAAGATACAACAAATGCTTTTACTATTGATGCTCCAACCAAAATAGAAACAGGTTTATTTTTAAATATTTCTTTTATTGCAGTAATAATAGAAACTTTGGGTTTCTCAATATGTAAAGTATTTAGTCTTGGAATTGTTTTTAATATTATGTAAGCCATTATAATTCCGACAAAACAAGCAAAAGGAAGTTTTTCTAACCCCCATATTTCAGTAATCCCTGAAGAAATTGCAGGACCAAGTGAAAAGCCAAATGTGCCCATAGCTATGAATAAACTCATATCCTTACTGTTTTCAGCTTGTTTTGAGTAATTAAAAACAATACTTGTTGCTTGTGGATGAAAAAATGCGACGCCCATATGTCCTAATAATAAGCATATGACAAGAGCATAAATATTTTTTGCTAATCCTAGAAAAGATAAAAATATAGATGCCATTAGCATTCCCCAGAATATAAAGAATCTACGTTGCCATTTATCTGCTATATAGCCAAAAAATGGCTGAGATAATGATGATGTTAAATTTGATATAGATATAAGCACAGTGGCTATAGCCATTGTTATTCCTATTTTTGCCGCTATAAAAGGCATAATCGGGTTAAGAAAACCTGAGTATGTATCTGTTATAAAATGTCCTAAAGATAGTGTCTTTATTACTTTTTTGTCTTTATTTTCTTCCATATTAGTGTTTAAAATGCCTTATTCCTGTTGTTATCATAGCAATATTATACTTGTCTGCTGTTTTTATTACATCTTCATCTTTTATGCTTCCTCCAGGTTGAATAATTGCAGCTATTCTGCCTTGGGCTGCTACATGTATATTATCTATAGCTGGGAAGAATCCATCAGAAGCGGCAACTGCATCTTTTGAACCGTCACAAGCTTTATTTAATGCTATTTCAAATGCATCAACTCTACTTGTTTGACCTTGCCCTATCCCTATCACTTTAAAGTCTTTAGCTATAACTATTGCATTTGATTTTGCGTGTTTTACTATTTTCCAAGCAAAAATCATATCTTCTATCATTTCTGCAGTTGGTTTTGTTTTTGTTACAACTTTGAAGTTATCTTTATTCAATTCTCCTTTATCAGAGTCTTGTACTAAAGTTCCAAATGGGGTAACTCTTATTTCTTGATTCAAATGATTTTTATATTCAATTAATGAAGTATTTAATTTTATTAATCTTAAATTTTTCTTTGTTTTAAGAAGTTCTAATGCTTTAGGGGTAAAATCAGGTGCAATAACAACTTCTAAAAATATTGCAGTAAGTTGTTTCGCAAGATTTTCATTTACAACCTGTGTAAAACCTACAATTCCGCCAAAAGCACTTAAAGGATCACAATCTAATGCTTTTGACCAAGCTTCTAAGATATTTTTACCTAATGCAGCTCCACAAGGCGTATTGTGTTTTATTATTACACAAGCACATACATCATAAAATTCGCTTAAGATATTTGCACAAGCACTTGCATCTAATATATTGTTGTATGAAAGTTCTTTCCCGTTAAGAACTTGATAATCTACAGTATTATTTGTATAGTATATGCTTGCATTCTGATGGGGATTTTCTCCGTACCTTAAATCTTTTGCTTTCTTTATATTTAATGAAAAATAATTATTAGTATCTTCTTCAAACCTATTTGAAAGTTCATGTAATACTTTTGTATCAAAATCTAATGTTTTCTCAAATACTTTTAACGCAAATTCTCTTCTGAGTTTTAATGAACTTTCGCCATTGTGTTCTTCTAAATCTGATAAAACTTCTTTATATTGTTCAGGAGATGAAACTGCAAGAACTCTTTTGTTATTTTTGGCGGCTGCTCTTAACATAGAAGGTCCACCAATATCAATTGTATTTGTTAGTTCTGTTTCTTCAACTTGTCTCGTAACTGCTTCTTCAAAAGGATAAAAATTAACTACTACTATATCAAAAAGTTTTATATTCTTTTCTTCAATATCGGCTTTTTCTACAGGATTGTTTAAATCTGCAAGTATTCCTGCAAATACATCCGGGTATAATGTTTTTACCTTACCGTTAATAAGTTGTCTCGTTCCTGTTATTTCAGTTATTTCTTTCGCATTTATATGATTCTCTTTTAATAAATCGTATGTAGAACCTGTTGCTATTATTTCATAGTTATATTTCTTTGTTAATTCTTCTGCAAATTCAACAAGTTTATCTTTGTTATATACACTTATTAATGCTCTTCTGGTCATAATTAATTTTTCCCCAATTCAAATGCTTTTTTTGCTGTTTTTTCTATAGTATCAAAAAGAATTTCAGAAATCTTTTTTTCTTTTAATATTTCATTCCCAACTTCAGTGCAACCACCAGGTGTAGTTACATTTATTATCAATTGTTCCGGATTAATATCTGATTCCATTATCATTTTAGCTGAGCCATATGCTGTTTGTGCTGATAACTTTAAACATGTATTATAGTCTAAACCCAAATTTTTTCCTGCTTTTGCTATTTCATTAATAATGTAATAATAAAAAGCAGGTCCGCTTCCTGAGATTGCAGTTATTATATCAATATCTTTCTCTTCTGCTTTTACTACTTCACCAACATTTTTGAATATTTCTGTTGCGAGCTCTGAATGTTTCTCATTTGCGTAATTTCCTTTGCAAACTGCACTCATTCCTTCATTCACTATGGCAGGCGTATTTGGCATTATTCTTATTACAGGAATATTCCCAACTATTTCTTCAATTGTATTTATTGAGATACCGGCTGCAATTGATAAAATAATATGATTTTTATTTATATATGGTTTTATTTCGTTTAATACATCTCTCAATACAAATGGTTTTACTGCAAATAATATAATATTAGCACCTTTTATTACATCAATATTACTTAAGGTTGTATTTATTTTATAAGTTTCTTTTAATAGTTTAAGTGTATCTTCGTTTTTGTCTGATACAATGATTTCTTGTGATTTACACCAATTGGAGTTTATTATTCCTTTCATAATAGCAGTAGCCATTTTACCACCACCAATAAAACCTATTCTGTTCATATTATTTAACCTTTTTCTTTTTTGTGATTGACTTTAAGTTATGTCTTATTTATTATGATATAGCGAAAAAAAACACATTCAAGGAGAAATAAAATGAGACGTACGCTGGAAGGAACTAAAAGAAAAAGACAAAATGTTAGCGGTTTCAGAGCACGTATGGCTACAGCAGGCGGAAGAGAAGTTTTAAACAGAAGAAGAGCGAAAGGCCGTCATAAATTAGCTATTACTGCAAAAGAAAGAGCTTAATTAAATTAAAAATTTATTTGTTAAATTATATAAAAGGACTGTTTTATCAGTCCTTTTTTAAGTAAGATAAAGTCATGCTTCAAAAAAAATACAGGTTAAAAAAATATTCTGCTTTTATTGCAACTTATAAATTGAACCATATAGTTGCTGATAATAATTTGTGTATATATTTCGGTAAAGAAAAAACAAACTCGGATTTACAAACAAAAATAGCTTTTGTAGCTAGTAAAAAAATTCATAAACGTGCTGTTATTCGCAATAGAATAAAAAGACTTATGAGAGAAAGTTTTAGGCTTATTATAAAAAAATCGGAGTTCAAAAATATAGATAAATATATATCTATTATATGTGTTGCAAAGTCTGATTCTGTAAAGGCTGATTTTCATTCAATTGATATTTCTCTAAAAACGCTATTGGCAAAAAAACAATAAACACAATGATTTTATAAGCGAATATTATATTATATTGAATAGAAATCTTATATATCATATGCCAATGATATATATTAATGTCATACAAAATGTAACAAAAACTTAACAAAACTCTTATAAAAAGTCATGAAAATAAAACAAAAAGTTTTCATGTATGTAAGAGAAAAAAACCGAGGGAAAAGAGATGGGCTACGCATTATTTGCACAAAGAAAATTGGTTCTGGACGGACAATTAAATAACGCTCAGTTGCAGCAAACACAGAGGTCAAATGAGCAATATGCACTAGCAACTCAAACCTTAAGTCTGCAACAACAATTAACAAGTATGAATGCTTCTCAGTCAGGAGAATTAGCAGATTTATATGAACAATTGGCAGAAGCAGATGGCACAGATCAAAGAGATAGAATTAATGCACAAATCCAACAAAAACAACAAGAATTTGAACAAGAGATAGACGGAATAAATAGACAAATATACGAAGTATCAGTAAAAGAGAACGCAATAGAAATGGAAGTAAAAAGACTTGATACAATGGTATCAGCACTGCAAAAACAATTAGAAGCAGTGGAAGAAGCAGAAGGCAGTGCTATAGACAGAGCAACTCCGAAATTCAATGGTGTTGGTTAATACAAGTGACAATATATAAAAAAGAGGAAACATCTTGTTTCCTCTTTCTGTTTTTGCAATTAATGCTTATTGAGCCATTGCTTTTCTTACTTCTTTTTTATAAATTTCTACGTTTGGTTGAAGTACTTCCGGCAGAGCCACATCCATTTCCGTTATATCACCATCTATTTGTCTTAAGATATTACCTGTGTATAATGTTTCAAAGTGTTTGAATTCAATAAACTTAGCTAAAGTAGTTAGTGATAAATCTTTAAGTTCAACAACAGAAACCGGATGCATGTTTGAATAAGCAGTAATTACTCCTGTTAGAACAGCTTTTGTTACTTTTTCTTGTGGAGTAACATAAACAAAAGTAAAGAATGAATCTTTGTTAGCACTATCCAAATCTGCTTCTGCATTATAGTGGAGATATCCAGGTCCAATATTTGTATCTGTTGAAATTCTTGCCTTAAGAGATTCATTTTTCAATTGTTTTTCCCATAGAGTTGTACCTTGGAATGCATCACCAAAGTATTCAATAAAGTGTTTTTGTTTTCCGTCAAGTCTTGATTGAACATTGAATGCAGCTTGTTGAAGAGCCATATTTTTATTTAGATCAGGATTCAAAAATTCTTCTTGTGCTTTCAATGAAGCTTGAAGCATTGCTATGACATCTTCTTTTGCGACTCCTACATATGCTAAGGTAAATATCGTAGCATCATCAAAGATAGAAAATCTACCGCCAACATCATCATGTACAAAACCAGAAAGTTTAATATCGCCAGCATTTACCATTCTTCTAAGATTACTTTTTTCCGCAGAAATGTCAGTCATTGCAATGAATCTGTCTGAGACATCTTCTCTTTCTAAATATTCTTGCATAACTTTTTTTGTATTTTCATATGCAACAGTGGTTTCAATTGTACCACCTGATTTTGATACAACTAAGAATTGTGTTTTTGCTAAGTCTAATGAGTTAATGAATCTTCTGAAACTTTCAGAATCTACAGAAGAGAAGAAATGTACATTTTCTTCTTTGCCTATCATTCTAATTAATGATTCTGTAGTATGTCTTGAGCCGCCTATCCCAAGAACAGCAAGGTCTGTATATTTATTGTCTTTTGCTTTTTCTGCCATGTCATATAAATTATCAATTTCTTTTAATTGATTTTTTGGTAAAATGCCAATCCAATTTAAAAATTGACCGGGTTTACCAGCTCTTTCTTTGATTGTTTCTACAGCTTGTTGTGCATTTTTGCTGTATTTTGAAAGATTTGACATATCAAGTTTTAACGTAACATCTGATACCATTGTTTCTGCCATCTTAATATCCTTTTTATTATTAGTACAAAGTTATTATCTAATGAAGTAAAAATAATTTCAAATAATTTTATTAATAAAAAGACTCAATTTAAATTGAGTCTTTTTATTAATAAATATTCAATTATTCTATTCTTCAACTTTTTTTTGTTTATTGATTACGTCTTGAAGTTTTGCAATTAATTCATCACCTTTTGCTTGCATTTCACTTACAATGCCGTCAGCTTTTGTTTGAATTTCAGAAACTGCAGTATGCGCTTTATCGCAAATATCTTTTGATTTATCAGCTAATTGTTCTCGAGTTTCTTCACCAGATTGTGGTGCAAGAAGAACACCAATTAAACCACCTACTATGCTTCCTATTGCAAAACCGGCTATAAATCTACCTATTGACATTTTTGTCTCCTTTTTTTCTAAATAAATTAAAACCACTTTTTAATCCGCTAAAAAATCCACAGTTTTTTGCATTTCCAAATGCTATGCAAGATGCACCTAATAATGTTGTTAATATCTTTTTTATTAATTCAAATTGCTTATTGGTAGCAGTTGAAACATTATTTACTGTTGATAAAATATTATTTACTGATTTTAATGCGGGTTCAAGTTCTTTATTTGTCATATCTGTAAGACTCTTAAGGCTTGTAAGAGTGTGAGTAGCCTCTTGTATAAATTTCACAAGGAATACTGTTAATATGACTAAAACTATAATTAGTACAACTATAAAAATAGCTAAAACACATTCTAATACCGGGGTCATTTTTATCTCCTAGTTGACTTCATAATCAACGGATTCTTTTTCTTTTGCTTTCGCAATTTGTTTTGCTTTAATTGTTTCGTTGATTTTGTTATATTGTTGCTCTAAACGATATCTCATTACATCAATAGAAGTTAGTGCCTGTTTCTTTGCTTCTTTGATTTCGGGAGTATATTTTTGTGCAATGTCTGTAATAACATTTTCAACATCTTTGCGTGTTTCTTCGCCTGATTTTGGCGCATATAAAACAGCAGCTATTACACCGCCTACAACACCTAGAAGTAATCCGACTCCAAAACTGATTGAGCTGTCTTCTTTTGACATTTTGTCCTCCATTCACTTTTATGTTTCCGATTGTAACATTTTTTTTTAGAAGTTTCAATTGTACATATTTAATAGAATGCCCGATATTCAAAAAATAGAAACTCTATAATTTAATATATTCTATTTCTTAAGTTATTTATTTTTGTTGCTAAAATGCAAATTCATTTTGCTTGTAAACATTTTTTGTTTGAGTTAGATTATAATCGTTATGTAAACAAGAGGAGGCTAGTAATGGCAGAAAGAAAATTAGTTGGAACAAATGAAATGTTCAAAAAAGCATTGGCTGGCGGATATGCTATTGGTGCTTACAACGTAAATAACATGGAAATTTTACAAGGTATTGCGGAAGCTGCTGAAGAAACCCAATCTCCTATTATTCTTCAAGTTTCTGCTGGTGCAAGAAAATATGCGAATCAAACATATTTAATTAAATTGGTTGAAGCTGCCTTAGCTACAACAACAGTTCCGATAGCTCTTCACTTAGATCACGGTGCTGATTTTGAAATTTGTAAAGCTTGTATCGATGGCGGTTTCTCTTCAGTTATGATTGACGGTTCTAGATTCCCGCTAGAAGAAAATATTAAACTTACAAAACAAGTTGTAGATTATGCTCATCCTCGCGGTGTTTCAGTTGAAGCTGAACTTGGTAAATTAGCTGGTGTTGAAGATGATGTTAAAGTCCACGCTAAAGATTCAACTTACACTGATCCTGAAGAAGCTGCAAGATTTGTTAAAGAAACAGGATGTGATTCTTTAGCTGTTGCAATTGGAACTTCTCACGGTGCATACAAATTCAAAGGAGAAGCTAAACTTGACTTTGAAAGACTTGCTGAAATTAAAAAAGCAGTAAATGAAGCTGTTGGATATGATTATCCGCTTGTACTTCACGGTTCATCTTCAGTTCCGAAAGCTTTTGTTGAAAAATGTAATAAATTTGGCGGAAACCTTCCTGATGCTCAGGGTGTTCCTGAAGATATGCTTAACTATGCTTCTAAACACGGAGTTGCTAAAATTAATATTGATACTGACTTAAGATTAGCAATGACTTCTACAATTAGAGAATTCTTTGTAGAACATCCTGAAAAATTCGACCCACGTGAATATATGGGACCGGGTAGAACTGCTGTTAAAGAAATGGTTAAACATAAAATGATTAACGTTCTTGGTACTGCAGGTCACGCTAAAGACTAATTTGGCTAATTAATAATTATAAAAAATAGAGTAAAGAGATGACTTTTTTACTCTATTTTTTTTATATAATTTTTCGTAGTAGATTGTCCAAACAAAATTTTCTGATAAAACGAAGATATGAGCAAAATTTTGTGCGTGGATATAGAAAAGGTAAGCAATAAAGTGGAAATGACTGATTTTCAGTTTGTTTCAACACTAGATTAGATAGAGGTAGATTATGCTGAAATATTTTAGAGGCTCTTTAATAGTAACTATAGTTGGTATTATATTAGCCTACTTATGGGGAGAACATTCTCATCCTGGAAGCGGGTTTTTATGCTTATTTATAGTTGCTTTTCTTTCCATATTGGAAGTTACTTTATCTTTTGATAATGCAGTTATCAATGCGATAAAACTTGAGAAGATGAATGATACATGGCGTCATAGATTTTTGACTTGGGGTATTGCAATTGCTGTGTTTGGTATGAGATTTTTATTCCCAATTATTGTTGTTGCTGCATTTTCAGGTTTAACATTAATTGCTGTAACAAAATTGGCGTTCTATGATGTAGATAAATACGCTCATTATCTTCATCTGGTACATGCACCATTAGTTACTTTTGGCGGTGCTTTTCTGTTAATGATTTTTCTTGCATATTTCTTCCATGAAGAAAAGGAAGTTCATTGGATTGCATTTTTAGAAAAAAGATTAATTAAATTAAATTGCGTAAAATATATTGATGTGGTTTTCGCATTATTGGCTTTACTAATTTTACAAAATTTTATACCCGAAGAACAGAAAAATTCAGTTTTAATGGCTGGGTTTATAGGTATTATTCTATATTTAGTTGTAGATAGTATAAGTAATTTGTTAGAACAAATTGCGGAAAGAAAAGCTGCAATTATGGGTGAGACTGCCAAACTTGGTTTTATCGGATTCCTTTATTTGGAATTAATAGATGCATCTTTTTCTTTAGATGGTGTTTTAGGTGCATTTGCCATAAGTAAGGATATTATAATCATCTCAATTGGTTTGGCAATCGGTGCTATGTTTGTTCGTTCATTAACAATTTTTATGGTTGATATGAAAACATTAAAGCAATATTTATATTTAGAACATGGTGCTCATTGGGCTATCGGATTCTTAGCTATAATTATGTTTATAAGTACTCGAATTGAAATTCCTGAAGTTGTTACAGGAAGTGTAGGGCTTGTAATTGTCGGTGCTGCATTTATTTCTTCAATAATACATAATAAAAAGCAGCTTAAGGAAAAAGTTAAAGAAATTTGTGAAAAATAGCAAAAAGGCTTTCTTTAATAAGAAAGCCTTTTTTGTTGATAAAAGAATATTTTAATAGTAAAATTAAGTAAAGTTAACAGGTTTAGAAGGGGTATACTATGAAACTAATGGAAGGTAAAAGAGGCGTTATATTTGGCGTTTCTAACACACATGGTATTGCATACGGTATTGCAAAACAATTGTTTGAGGCAGGGGCTGAAATAGCATTCACATATGCAGGTGAAGTTATGGAAAAAAGAGTACGTCCTATTGCTGAAGGAATGAATGCAAAAGTTATAATGTCTTGTGATGTTACAAAAGAAGATGAAGTAAAAGCAGTTTTTGCAGAACTTGAAAAAACATACGGAAAGATTGACTTTGTTGTTCATGCTGTTGCTTTTGCTAACAGAGAAGATTTAACAGGTGAATTTATTAATACATCAAAAGCAGGCTGGGATTTAGCTATGGGGGTTAGTGCATATTCACTTGTTTCTTTAGCTAGAAATGCAAAACCAATTATGAATGAAGGCGGTTCTATTTTAGCTTTGACATATCTAGGTGGTGAAAAGGTTGTTGCAAACTATAATATTATGGGTGTTGCAAAGGCTGCATTAGAATCATCTGCAAGATATTTAGCAGAAAATCTTGGAAAACATGGCGTAAGGGTTAATTGTATTTCAGCAGGTGCTGTTAAGACATTAGCAGCTTCTGGTATTGATGGTTTTGGTAAAATGCTAAAAGCAGCTGTACTTAAAGCTCCTTTAAAGAGAAATGTTACTCTTGAAGATGTTGGTAAAACAGGTTTATATTTGTTATCTGATTTATCATCAGGAGTTACAGGTGAAGTTATCCATGTTGACTGCGGATGTCATTGCGTATATGCTTCTCAGGATGAAATGGAGCTTGTTACAAAATAGATTGTTTTATGATTAATAACAGAGGCTTATTCCCAAATAAGCCTCTGTTATTTTGTTTTTAATTAGTTTTAAATAATATTTATATGTTCATTATAGAATTCTTCGAATCTATCTTCTAATATACTATTTCTCATATCATGTATAAACTTGATTAAAAATCTTGTATTATGTATAGACAATAGAATTTGTGCATTAGCTTCACCCATTCTGTAAAGATGTCTTATATATGCTTTTGAGTGATTTTGACAAGCATAACAATCACATTTTTCATCAAGAGGCAGAGAATCTTTTTCAAATTGTTTATTTTTTATATTTTTTTTCCCTTCATAAGTAAAGAAAGAACCATGACGGGCATTTCTTGTTGGAAGAACACAATCAAACATATCAACGCCTCTTTTTACACCTTCAAGTAAATCAATTGGAGTTCCAACTCCCATAAGATATCTTGGTTTATTTCTTGGTAATAAAGGAGCTGTATATTCAACTAAATGATGTTTTAAATCATTAGGTTCGCCAACACTTACTCCGCCAATTGCATAACCAACAGCATCATATGATGAAACAACTTTTGCACTTTCTTTTCTTAAATCATCATAAAATGCACCTTGGCATATAGGAAATAATGCCTGATCTTCTCTTTTATGAGCTTTAAAACATCTTTCAAGCCAACGGTGTGTTCTTTCCATAGCTTTAACGGCTTCTTCATATGAACAAGGATAAGGTGCACATTGGTCGAAAGCCATAGCTATGTCAGGTCCTAAATCTTGTTGTATTTCCATAGAAATTTCAGGATTTATATAATACTCATCCCCTGTTTTAGGTTCTTTAAATTTAACGCCGTCTTCTGTTATATTATTAAGGTGGGCTAAACTGAATACTTGAAAACCTCCTGAATCGGTTAATATTGGCTTATTCCAATTCATCCATTTATGAAGTCCGCCAAATTCTTTTATAAGCTTATTTCCAGGTCTTAAAAATAAGTGGAATGAGTTTGATAAAATTATCTGAGCTTTTGTTTCTTCCAAATGATATTTAGTAAGCATTTTTACATTTGAGTGTGTTCCAACAGGCATGAAAATAGGTGTTTCTATATCACCATGAGGAGTATGAAAAAGACCTGCTCTTGCACCTGTTTTTTTATCTTCTTTTAAAAGTTCAAACGAAAAATACTTATTTGCCATTGTTCATTATCATTTCTAACA
>CALUUL010000047.1 GCA_944323945.1 Candidatus Gastranaerophilales bacterium | reverse complement strand
ATCTACCCCTGACACGATTCGAACGTGCGACGCCTTCCTTAGGACGGAAGCGCTCTATCCAGCTGAGCTACAGAGGCGTATGTTTACATTAGTATTATACTATAACTATACAAAAAAGAGAAACAACTAACATGTTTCTCTTTTAATTTTATTATTTTTTATTTAAACTGCCATTTCATACTCTTCTTCGCTGAATGTTCCAAATGCTGATTTGAAAGGGTTACTGTTGAAAATATTTGTTCCGTATACTTCAATTGCATTATTCTTGTCTTCTATGTCTCTAATTGTTTCAAGTGAAAAATAGCTGTCTTTTTCTGTTGCTTTTTCGGCATTATAATTTTTTGTTGAATTTATTAAATTTGTTAAGTTTGTAACAAATTCTTTTACTCCTTCTAATACAGTTGTATTTGAAGCTGTGAAACTTGTTAATTTATTTGCATCTGCTTGTATTGAATCCCAAGCATCAGCAAGTTTACCTTCTTTTGTAGTAGAATATGCATGTTGATTTAATGAATCAGCATATTTAAGTGCTGCATCTGTATATTCATCATCAATTATAGCTTGAAAGTCTTTTGCTTTTTCTTTTTTTTCTGCTTTTGTAATTTTCTCATTCGATGTAACAAATGAATCTAAATCATAATTTGGAGTTTGTGTATCTTGATCTTTTTTACTCTTCGATTCTTGAATAGCTGCATTTAATTTTACTGTGTCTATTCCTACGCATTCATTTTTTTCGTTGTAAATGTAGAATTGTTCTACATTTATGCCAAGTTCTTTTCCTTTTTGCACTAGTGGATTAGTTTTTTTCTTATCATTTTTAATTTTGGCATCCATTGTTAAGAATTCATTTGTTGTGTTTAAGTTGATAGGTTCAATTGCCATTTTTTTTACCCTTTTTTATCTCGTAATTATATAAAAAAAAATATAGATCAAAAATTGCTATAAAAAGTATATAAAAAATATAACAAAATGCAAAAAACCTTGTAAAATGGGCAAAAAAAGTATATATAATTCTTAACAAAACTTAATAATAAATAAATTGTTAAATACAAATTAAAGAATAAAAACTCTTTTTTAATCAAATTTGTCTTATTATAAAAAACTTTATAATAATTTAATATCATTTGAATATTTATAAGGTATTATATTTATTATTAGTATTGTAGAGGAATAAGATATATGTGCGGAATTGTGGGTTATGTAGGTTCTGGAGATGTAGTTAGTATTCTTTTTCGAGGTTTAACAAATCTTGAATATAGAGGCTATGATTCAGCAGGAATTGCTCTTCAAGATAGTGGTGAAATAAAGATATATAAGACTTTAGGAAAGTTAATAAATCTAAAGAATGAATTACAAAATAGAAAAAATGAATTAAAACATCCAACAAGTGGGATTGGACACATAAGGTGGGCAACCCATGGAAGTCCATCTTTAGTAAATGCACATCCACATACATGTAGTTGTGGTCGATTAGTTGTTGTACATAATGGTATTATAGAAAACTATAAAGAATTAAGAGCCGAACTAATAGCAAAGGGATGTAATTTTAGGTCTCAAACAGATACAGAAACAATTGCACATTTAGTTGCAGAGGAGTATGCAATAGCTAAAAATTTAGAAATTGCAGTCAGAAATTCAGTTAAAAAATTGCAAGGTGCATATGCAATCTGTGTTATGCATAAGGATGTTCCTAACGTGATAGTTGGGGCAAGGAAACATGCTCCGATGCTAATTGGAGTTGGAGATGGTGAAAACTTTATTGCCAGTGATACACCTGCTATTATTGAATATACGAAAAGGACAATTTATTTAGAAGATAATGAAATTGCTGTAGTTACAAAGGATCTTGTAAAGGTTACGGATATGAATGGTAATATTGTTACCAAAAAGATAGAAATTTTGCCTTGGGAGCCTGTTGCATTGAGTAAGCTTGGATATAAGCATTTCATGCTAAAAGAAATTCATGAACAGCCTGATGTAATACGAAATGTATTGAATGGTAAATTATATGATATAGATGCACCTATTGTATTAAATGAAGTAAAGATAGATAAAGATTGGTTGAAAAAGCTTAATAAAATACAAATTATAGCTTGTGGAACATCTTTACATGCTGCTTTAGTCGGTAAATATATAATTGAAGATTTTGCTGGAATTTCAGTAGATGTAGAGGCATCAAGTGAATATATATATAGGAAAACGACTACGGATTCTTCAACATTGGTTATTGGGGTTTCACAATCAGGTGAGACGGCTGATACAATAACAGCAATTAAACAAGCTAAAGAAAAAAAATCACATGTATTAATAATTACGAACAGACCAGATTCAAATATGGCAAGATTGGCTGATAGTATAATCCCTGTTAATGCTGGAATAGAAGTAAGTGTTGCTGCAACAAAATCTTATACAGCTCAACTAATTTCATTTTATTTACTTGCCATTCATCTTGCCGAAATAAAAGGCACTTTAGATAGTTCATATTTGAAAAATTTAAAGCATGAACTAATACAATTGCCAACAAAAATTGAAGAAGTTTTGTCTAATACTTCAGAAATACAAGAATGTGCGAGAAAATTTTCTTCATATAAGAATTTTATCTACATTGCTCGTGGAGTAAATTTGGCTACGGCATATGAAGGAGCTTTAAAGTTAAAAGAAATAAGCTATATAAATGCTACAGGTTATGCTGCAGGTGAGCTTAAACATGGTCCAATTGCAATGCTTGATGAGACTATGCCTGTTTTATCAATATTAATGCCAGGTGGAATTACATATGAGAAAGTTCTTTCAAATAGTGAAGAGGCGAAAGCCCGAAATGCAAAATTAATTGCATTAACCTCATCAAATGACAAGAATATAGATTTATTATTTGATTTTGTCTTGAGAATACCGCCTGTTAGTGAAATTCTATCACCGGCAATTACTTGTGTACCTTTGCAGTTATTAGCTTATTATATTGCTGAGTTTTTAGGTAAAGATGTTGATCAACCACGAAATCTAGCAAAATCTGTTACGGTAGAGTAATGATTACAACAAAAGAAGTAAAAATTAAAAATATTGGTGAGTTTTCAAGTGAATATATTGAAAAAAAACTGATGGAATTAGGCTATGACGTTTTAAGATGGGCAATTACTTCTGTGTATTCTGATTTTTACATTCTAAATATTGCAATAATAGAATAGATATAAGCTTATAAATAATTAAGTAATATAGATAAATCTTTTATTTCTATTATTATGTTTGCATTTTCCTTAAGAATTGGTTTTGCACAGAAAGCAACACGCTTAAAAGCATATTTAAACATACTTAGGTCATTAGCACCATCACCAACAACAATAGTATCATTTTCAGTTATATTAAATATATTTTGAAGTCTTTTAAGCATTTTACCTTTACTATCAGAGAACATCATTTCCCCACCAACAAGACCGGTCATTTCTCCATTTTTAAAGTGTAATATATTCGAGAATTGAGCATCAAAGCCTAATGAAATTTGTGCCGGAATTGTTGCTGTTTCATATCCACCGGAAAAACATACAACTTTATACCCCATCTTCTTTAATTCTGTTATTGTTTCTTTTGCTCCCTTTGTATATGGTAAGTTTTTGCATATTTGAGTAACTTTACTTTCTTTTGCACCTTTTAAAAGAGCTACTCGTTTTACAAGACTTTCAAAAAAATCTATTTTCCCTTCCATTGCCTCAGTTGTAATTTTTTTCATTAATGCTTCTATATTATATTCACGAGCAATAAATTCTAAAGTTTCTCCTTGCATTAAAGTAGAGTCAAAATCAAAAACTGCTAATTTCATGTTTATTGTCCTTAATCAATATAAATAGATTATATTAAACAAAGCCAATAAAAACAATATTTTTACTGGGGTTAGTTCTTAAATGTAAAAAACATGTAGAGAAAAAGTTGCATTTTTGTTATCTTGTTGATATAAGTTAGAAGATGGTAAATAAATGTTCAGAAAAAAAAAGGAGAACCAATGGGACTACCAAATGTAGCATATTTTTCGATGGAAATAGCAATTGACCAATCAATAGCAACATATTCAGGCGGATTGGGTTTCTTAGCAGGCTCTCATATGTTGTCTGCAGGTTACCTTCAAATGCCAATGGTTGGTGTAACAGTGTTTTGGTCATATGGTTATTACAACCAAAGAATTGGAGAAGATGGCAACGTAGAAGTTGCTTATATAAGAAAACATTGTGATTTTCTAACTGATATTAACGAGTCAGTAGAAGTAGATGTTTATGGTGAAAAAGTTAAAGTAAAGGCTTATAAATTAGAGCCTGGAATATTTGACACATGTCCTGTCTATTATTTAACTACTGATATTGAAGAAAACTCTGAATGGGCAAGATCAATATCACATAAGCTATATGACGGAAATGAAAAAATAAGAATAGCACAAGAAACAGTATTAGGTATTGCTGGTATTAGATTACTTAAAAAAATCGGTTATAACTTTGATTGTGTTCATTTGAATGAAGGTCATGCACTTCCAGCTGCTTTCGAATTATTAAATCAATATAATGGCGATTTAGGAAAAGTTAAAGAAAAAGTTGTATTTACAACTCATACTCCTGTGTCAGCCGGAAATGAAGTTCACTGGGTTGATAATTTATTAAAAGGTGGTTTCTTCGCTGGCCGTTCAAGAGAAGAAGCTGTTAAGCTTGGTGGAGAACAATTCTCGTTGACTGTAGCAGCTCTTAGAATGTCAAGATTAGCTAATGCCGTATCTCAGTTACATGGTTTGGTTTCAAACAAAATGTGGAGTTGGGTAGATGGAAGATGTCCTATAAGAGCTATCACAAATGCTGTAAACCTTCATTACTGGCAAGATGATAGAATGAAAACTGATAATCTTGAAGCATTGCTTGAAGCTAAGAAAGAAATGAAAAAAGAAGTATTTGATTTCATCGCGAATACTGTTGGTAAAAGACTTGATCCAAACGTGTTGACAATTACTTGGGCAAGAAGATTTGCTGATTATAAGCGTGCTTGGTTAATATTCATGGATGAAAACAGAATATTGAAATTATTAAATGAAAATAAAGTACAATTAATATTTGCCGGTAAATTCCATCCTGATGATGTAATAGGTAAAGAAATGTTCAACAAAATTTTAAGAAGTTCATATTCTATGAAAAATGTTGTTGTTCTTACCGGTTATGAATTAGATTTGAGCGGCAAATTAAAAAGAGCTTCTGATATATGGTTAAATACACCATTAAGACCGTTTGAAGCTTCAGGAACATCTGGCATGTCTGCAAATGCAAATGGTGCACTTCACTTATCAACTTTTGATGGTTGGACAGTAGAAGGTACATTCCCTGGTATCAATGGATATACAATTGAATATCCAGGCTTAGATGATAATATTCCTTGGGAAGAAAGACATAAAAAAGATTATGAATGTATGATGAGCATCATTGAAGATCAAATTATTCCTACATACTATAATGACAAAGTAAAATGGGCAACAATGATGAGACAGGCAATTAGAACTGCGGATGCTTATTTTAACTCAGACAGAATGGTAGTTGAATATTATAACAGACTATATAAGCCAATAGCTCATGGTGCTGATGAAGGTGGAATTTCTGGACAAGAATATCAGGCTGCTACAACACCTGCTTCAGATGCTTGGACATTTTCAAATATTAAATAATTTATAATATTTAATAATAAAAGAGGACTTTATATAAAGTCCTCTTTTTTGTGTTCTAATATAGTTATGAAAAATGAAATCAGAAAAATTTCACTGGAAAAAAGAAAGTTACTCCCAGTTGAAGAGTTAAGTAAAAAAATAATAAATAATTTATTATTGCTTGAAGAGTATAAAAGTGCAAAAAATATATTATGTTATTACCCATTAATATATGAAGTACAGACACAAGAATGTTTTAAAGATAGTTCTAAAAATTGGTTTTTACCAAAAGTTAGTAAATCGAATTTGGAAGTTTGCCCATATTGCACTACAAACATTCAAAAAGGTTCTTTTGGTATAATGGAACCATTAACAGAAAAAATTGATTCGTTAGATATTCTTGATTTGGTTCTAATACCTGCAGTTGCAGGAGATATTAACGGATATAGAATTGGTTATGGTAAGGGATTTTATGATAGATTTTTATCTTCTTTAGATGTTCCCATTACTAAAATTATGTTAATTTATTCTAGTTTATTATACAAAAGTGTTTGCCCAGACTATTATGATATAAAAGTTGATGTAATCGTAACTGATAATGGTGTATTGAAAATTAATTGTTAAAAAGCCCTTAATATATTTGTTTCATTTGATTTTTAGAGTAAAATTATAATAGGTTATTATGCATTGGGGATATAAAATGGAATTTTTTAGAAAAAATCGTAAAGTTATATTACTAGTATTGTTAGTATGTTTAGTTGCCTGGTTTTTTGGTGCAGGAATAATATTTCTTTTATTTTAATAATTAAGCGGATAGGCATGAGTATAAGTAAACGAGTAGAATTATTTATCTTTTTATTTTTAGCAACTTTTATAGTAGTTGCAAATGTTTCTTATGCAAATAATGTACAACAGATAAAAAAAGTTGAGCAAAAAAGAGTTGAAATTAAAAATAAAATACGTTCTCTGGCAAGACTCGAGAGACAAGAAGCTAATAAATTAAGTCGAAATCAACAGAAATTAGAAAAAAATCAACGTGAATTGAAACAATCAAAAGAAGAATATAGTGAAAAACAAGAAACTATATCTAATTTGCAAGATGATTTGAATTCATATATTATGCAATATAATAAGCGTCAAAATTCTTCTGCTGAAAGAATAAGATGTATTTATAAAACAAAACATACAATGATTCTTGATTTGTTAATATCAACAAACAGTATTAGTCAATTTTTGGATAGAATATATTATCAAAATCTTATAATTCAATCAGATAAGAAAAAAATGCAGCAACTAAGAAGTGAAGCCAAAAAGATTGCTCTTTTGAAACAGAGGTTAGAACAAGAAAAGAAGCAACTTTCCAGAATTATACGTGATATTAATAGAGAAAATTCAAATATCAGAGTAACTATTCGTCAAAATAAATCAATGATTGAGAAGATACAAAAAGATAAAAGAGCATATGAACGTTCAGAACGTGAGTTGATGAGACAATCTGCTTCATTGACATCTATGATTTCAAAAACAACTAAAAATAGTGGAGTTAATGTTTCAAGTGGTTTTATACTTCCTGTGGCAGGACGAGTAACTTCTCCATTTGGCTGGAGAACTCATCCTATATTTAAATCTAGAATATTCCATACTGGTATTGATTACGGTGTACCTTATGGAACTCCAATAAAAGCATCTAACTCAGGTAAGGTAATATACTCTGGCTGGTACGGTGGTTATGGTAAAGTTGTAATATTAGACCATGGTTCTTGTACTGGGGCACCAACTACTACATTATATGCCCATATGTCGCAACAGAAAGTATCAGTGGGGCAAAATGTTGTAAGAGGTCAAACAATTGGTTTAGTTGGTACAACTGGTTATTCAACGGGACCTCATTTACATTTTGAAGTTCGTATAAATGGTAAACCTAAAAATCCAAATAATTATTTGTAAGGTAATTAAAAGTGAACAAAAAATATTTTATATTAATATCTTTAATAATATTTATGTCTTCTAATGTTGCTTATACAGCTGATTATTATCCAGAGATGGGAATAGATCCTTTTTACTCTTCTTTAAATCCAACTTATATTAATGAAGAAGAGATGCCTGAAGATCAAGATTCAATTGTTAATATAATAAAGAATAAATGGCAGACAAGAAAAGAGCGAAAAAAACAAAAAGAGCTAGAAAAAAATATTGAAAAAGAAAGTGAAGTAAAAAAAACAATAGAAGATGTTGTTCCTGGTTTAAATAATGAAGTTGAAGAAGAAAAAAATGATAAGAATATTGTTGGAGTAAAAGATGATTCTTTTGTCTCAATACCTAGAAAGAGTTTGACAAAAGCAGAATTAGAAAAAGAATTAAGGGCAGAAGAAAGAGAAAAACAAAAAGAATTAGAAAAAATACAAAAAAATGAGGGAAAAGAGTCTTTTAAAGATAGATTTTTTTCATTTGGTAAAAAGAAGAAAGAAAAAGCTGAAAATAATCAAGAAGTTGATCCTGGTATAGAGTTTACTGCAGATTATATGGAATATTTCCCTGAAAGATACGAAGTTGAGGCGGTTGGTAATGCAAAGGTTCAATTTAAAAGACAAAATTTGATATTAACTGCGAATAAGATTGTATTTAATTATGATAGAAATATATTAAAAGCAAGTGAAAATGTTGTTTTAACTACGCAAGATTCAACAACAGAAGGTGATTTTATAAGAATTGATTTAAGTGAACCAAGTGGTTTTGTAGAAAATCCTTTAACAAAAATGGAAGATATAAAACTATCTGCAAAAGAAGCTTTTATATATTCTGATAGAATAGAAGAAAATGATGGTGTTGCCAAAATTCTAAAGGATGAAGTTCTTAGTTTAGGAGCAAGGTCTTTTGCTTCTTATGTGGATCAAGGGAGAATATTTCAACAAAAACCTAGTTTAATGAATAAAGATTCAAAAGGAGTATATAAATTAAAAGCTAATACAATTGTAATTGACTCAAAAGATGAGCATGAAGTAATTACCATAAAAAATGCAGATTTATATTTAAAAAACTATAAAATTGCAAAAGTTCCATCTGTAAAAATAGTTACAAATAAAACTCATAGTAGTGTTGAAAGTAATTTCCCTGAACTTGGTTCACAAAGTATGTTGGGCTCACATATTGGTCCTGCAGTTGTATTAAATGTACCTGGAGGATCTACATTAAAGTTAGCACCAATATTAACCTATAAGGATGACAAGATAGGTATAGGTGGTATAGCTCGTTTCAGAAATCAATATAATATGACAGAGGTCGCTTATGGTACTTCAAAAGATGAACTTATTGTTAGAGGTAGACATAAATTAGCTCCAGGGTTACTATTGAATTATTCAAGATATACTAATCAGAATGAGTGGTTTTTAGGATACAGAATGCCTAAATATTCCGGACAACTTACATATTCAAGGACTGATTATGTAAAAGATTTGAAGCTTCGTTTTTCGCAAATGTATTCTGCCGGTGTTTTTGTAGATAATAGAAGAAATGTTGATTGGGGAGATGCAGAGGGTCGTTTTAGATGGATGACTCAAACATATAAGCCTATATATAAATATCAGAATGAAGAAGGTAATATTGGTTTCAATGTCGGATTAGTTGCTCAAACCTCAGCAGCTGTATACACCTCTGGAGATACAATGGGAATATTTAGAATTGGTCCTGCATTAAATACAAAAGTTGGCCCTTGGAATCAAGCATTAATGTATTATCAAACTGCTACAGCTGGAAGTTCTCCATTTGATTTTGACCGTTATAGATATGGACGCTCTAACTTTGTTTTCATTGAAAGTTTGAAAGTATGCAAATATTTGACAGTTGGATATATGGCATCTTTAGCAATTAATAGTGACTATAAGAATGATGATTTATTCCAAGAAAATAGGATACTTGTTAGTATTGGTCCCGAATATGCAAGATTGACAGTTGGATATGATTCAATCAGAAGAAATACAATGTTTATTCTTTCTATGTTAGTTGGTACAAAAGACTCAGATATTGAATTTAAGAAATCTGTATTAAAAAATCCGGATAAATTTGGTAAAGAAAAATCAAAACAAAAAAAGAAAAAGAAAAAGTCATATAAAAAATACTTAAAAGAAACTGTTTAATTCTTTATTTGGCAACCAATATCATCCGCATCGATTTTTCCATCAAAATTATTGTCAATTCCATCATTACAAGAACCAATTGATTCAATAGATTCTGCTCTAGGGTCAAAGTATTCATATTTACTAGGTATTTTTTTCCAAAGATATATAAAAGTTTTTCGAAAATATTTTGTTATTTCTTTATTATAAATTATTATAATATTTTCATCATTTTTGTTATTTGCACTTTTTGTAAAATTCATAGAGCCAATTATACTAATTTCATCATCAACAAACATTCCTTTTATGTGCATTTTTCCTGCATAGTTTTCTGTTTTAACTTTTATGTTTTCTTTTCTTAGTCTTTTATGTATTGTATATTTTGAATGAGCATTTGTTGCATCATTTATGATTTTTATTTCTACACCTTTTCTTTTTGCTCTTATTAGAGCATTTTCTATTTCTTTATGAGTTATAAAAAATATAGGTATGTATATGTATTTCTTAGCATTTAAGATTATAGGAATAATATCATTATCAATAATTTTATCTTGAGGAGAAAAAAGGATTTTAATTTTTGTATTTTTGTCGAAGTTTATTATTGTCTTTTTAATTTGTTTTTTATGAGTGTGAAAATTTCCATAGTACATCTGTTCAAATTCTTTTTTATAAATACGGGCAATTTGTTGCGATTGAATTAATATTGAATAGTTTGCATTAAAATCTGTTAAATCAGTATTAGTTATATTTGCTGAACCTGTCCAAACTTTTTTTTCATCAAATATAAAAAATTTGTTGTGCATAATTGCTTGTGGGTTTTTTTTGTCATATTCTTCATCAGTTTTATATGAATTTATGTATTTCTTTAATTTTTCAGTGTCAGGATAATAATTATTATTTTTTTTATCAAAATCACATACCCACCTAATTTTTACACCTCTTTTCTTAGCATTGACAAGTGCAACAATAATTTCAGGCTGATTATTTATTCCGTATATTGCAAAATCAATTGATTCATTGCTGTTGTCTATTTCTTTTTTTAGAGTTTTACATGCTAATGAATTACATTTATTTATTGGTTTATTTATTCTATTGATATCTTGAAAAAAAATATTTAAATTGGAAATCTTAAATGTTGATAAATCTTCTTTTGTTGTTTTTTCATGATTTTTATAAATTTTAGTCTTTTCTGAATTAAGGTAAAGATTTCTGTATTTACCTAAATTTTGTATTTTTGAAATATGTACTAATTTATAGTCATTAAAATTGATTTTATTTTCAGTATATAACGCATAAAATTTTTTAGTTTTTTGATTATAAAGAAAGTATTCATCTAAATTTATTGATTTTATATAATTTAATAATTTTTTCTGAGTTTCTTTATTATCATTAAATGCAAGTTTTTTATCTAATAAAAGTTGGGAGTATTTTTTGTTATTAACGAAAATTTCATTATTTTTAATAGTAATAAATTTATTCATTAATAATTTATGTGATAATTTTATTGTTTCAAATTCTATATATCTTTTTTGTTGGTTTGTAATTTCATTTAAAATCGGATATTCTTTTAAGTTAGAGTCTTTATCTAAAGTTTTAATATTTTTTATTATTAATGGTTCTGTTTCATCAAAAATAAGATTTTTATTTGTATCAATAAAAATTCTTGTGGGTGATTCTATTTTGAATACTTTATATTGACTAATCGATTGTCTATAGAAAAAAAACAAGAAAATTGTAATAATAAATAAAAAGAGTAAAATATTTTTCTTCATAAATTTATTATACAGTAAAAGGAATGGTTTATATAAATAGGTTCTTTTTAACGTTATATAATAATTTTGGTTTAGTGCGTTAGACTGTGTTCTATTTGTATTTTGTGGAAACTAACATATAACTAGTGTTTTATTATGGTGATAATATGGAAAATTCGAAAATTGTAATAGGAAAAAGAATTAGAAAATTTAGACAAAGACAAGGCTTGACTCAACATGATTTAGCTGAAAAAATTGGAGTTACAGAAAAACAAATTTCAAAGATTGAAACTGGAGTTCATTATCCCAAATTTGAGAATTTTGTCAAAATTCTAGATTCACTAGATATAACATTAAAAGATTTTGCAGAAGATATTGATCCGCAACAAGAAATAAATTCGTCGAGAAAATGTTATATGAAGATATTAAATAAATTTTCTGATATCGAAATTGAGTATCTCATTAATGTAGCAAAAGAGCTAGATAAGTTAAAACGAAAATCTATAAATAAACGAATATAATTAAAATTATTTGACTGCATAGATAATCTTTGTTATAAATATATATGCAAATGTTTGGAGAGGTGTCCGAGTGGTTTAAGGTGCAAACCTGGAACGTTTGTGCAGGGGAAACTTTGCCGTGGGTTCGAATCCCACCCTTTCCGCCATTTTGTTTTTTTAATTTATTTTTGTTTCTTTTTATAAAAAAGTTTGTAATATTTCTGACTAAATTACAAACTTTTTAAATTCTATTTATATAATAATATTTTTATTTGGAAGATATAGCTTCTTTATTTCTTTTTATAACTTTGTATCTTGATTTATAGTCTTTGTATCTGTTTTTGAATTCCATATCTTCATCTTTGTTTCTATGGTTGTATTCATGTTTATTGATAGTTATATCGTGAAGTTGAATTACTCCTGTTGCAATATTACTACAGTGTGCAGCAATTCTTCTTAAATCGTTTAACAAATCAGAAAACATAAAGCTTTTTTCTGCACTGCATTGACCGTTTTGTAGTCGTTGAATATGATTATTTTTAGCTCTTTTAACCCCTTTTTTGATAACGGCTTCTAGAGGTTCAATTTTTTGAGCAAGTTCTAAATCGTCTGTTTTGTAACAGTCAAGAGTCATATCATAAATCTCAGAAACAGCCCCTACAATTGTCTTAATTTCTTCAACTGCTTCCTCTGAAAATTTTGTTTTGGAGTCATTTAATTTTTCAGCATATTTCAAAATATTCGTAGCGTGGTCGCCTATTCTTTCAAAGTCACCTATTGCAAGCATAACTTGTGAAATTTTATTATTGTCTGCTTCTGTTAATTCTCTTCCCGAAAGTTTTAATAAGTAGGAGTTAAGATAATCTTCAAATGTATCAATTGTAGATTCATTTTCTTGAATTTCTTCAACTTTCTTTCTATGGAAGCTTTTTAACATTTTAGTTGAAGTTATGTAGTTATATCTTACTATTTCCGCCATTTCAATTGTTTTTGTAAAACATTCAGAAATTGCAAGTGTTGGGGTATTTAATAGTCTATCATCTAAGAATATTTTCTTGTCAGATTCTTTCTTTGTTTCAGGTACAATTTTTATTGCTAATTTTTCAATAAATTTAATAAAGTTAAATAACATTATTGCTGTTATTATGTTATATGTTGAATGCACAATTGCAATTCCAACAGGATTGATATCCATATTAACAAACGTAAATTTAAAAATAGCATTGGCAAGATAAAATAAAGGCAATAGTATAATTGCACCAATGCTGTTAAATATAACATGGACAGCAGCAACTCTTTTTGCATTTGTACTAACACCAATACTTGCAAGTACTGCAGAAATACAAGTACCTAAATTTTGACCTAAAATTATGGGAATTGCAGCACCCCAAGTAACACCGCCAACCATTGACAGCGCTTGCAGAATACCTACAGATGCAGATGAACTTTGTATAATAACAGTTATAACAAGTCCAACTATGAATCCAAGAAATGGATTTGTAAATGCTACCATTGCGTTTCTAAAATCATCATTTTGAGATAATGGTGCCATTGAACTTGACATTAATCCCATACCGAACATCAATATTGCAAATCCAACCAAAACAGAACCAACACTTTTATTTCTATTACTTTTGGCTGCCATAATCATACATACACCGATAAAAGCAAGTAACGGAGTAAATGATTCAGGCTTTAAGAGTTTAAGAACAAACGAAGCACCTTCTTGAATTCCACTTAAACTTATAATCCAAGCAGTAATGGTTGTGCCAATATTAGTACCGATAATAACACTAATAGTCTGAGATAAATCCATTAAACCTGAATTTACAAGACCAATTAACATAACGGTTGTTGCTGATGAAGATTGAATAACTGCTGTTATTCCTGCACCAAGCAGTAAACCTTTTATAGGACTTGAAGTCATCTTCTTTAGTAATTTTTCAAGTTTCCCTCCTGCGATTTTTTCAAGTCCTGACGACATAATAGATATCCCATAGAGGAAAAATGCCAATCCCCCTATAAGAGTTAAAATCGAAAATAAATCCATACATATCTCTTTCTATTTACAGGTATTTCCAACTAGTATTTAATATATACAAAATAATTTTTACTTTATAGTTTTTATGACAATTTTGATACATAGAAAACAAAAAATAAAAACAGAAAATTATTTCAATTTTCTGTAAAAAAGTGTTTTATTACGATATATTTAAAAGTATTATAAAATTTGTGAATTGTATATAAATCACATGGCTACAAAGTATTATAATTAAGTATTATTTTTATCTTTTTTAGAAAATTATATATGATATAATTTATTAAATAATTTATTATAGGAAATATTATATGGAAGATATAAAGCTTGTTATAACACCAAATGAAAAACAATTGGAATGTATAAGGACAGTTAATGGTCCTGTAATGGTGTTAGCTGGTCCTGGTACAGGTAAAACATTTACTATAATTCAAAGAATTAAATATATGCTTCAAAAATGTATTAACTCTACATCTATATTATGTCTTACATATTCCGAAGCTGCGGCGAATGAGATGAAAGCAAGACTTGTTAAAGAAATTGGAACTATTGCTTCAGCTGTTACTATAAATACATATCATGCATTTTGTAATGATATTATAAAACAATATCCTAATGAATTTGAACTTTTGGATGGAGTTAGTTTAGTTGATGAAATAACAAAACAATCGATAATGAAAGAAACACTTGAAAAAGTAAAACCTGAAGTATATAGAACAAAATGGGGTGATGCTTTTTATTTTATTCCTGAACTTTTAAATATTGTTGACGAAATCAAATCTAATCAAGTAACTAAGGATGAGTATTTTAATACATTGGAAACACATCCTGCTTGGCAAGGAAAAATGGATGAATTAATTGTTGAATATACTCAACGTGAGCAAAAGGGGAAGCTTGTAAAAACATTTTTGAACAATTTTGAATCTCAAAAAAAGAAAATGGCGAAAGCTAAAGAAGCTTGGGATATATATGAAAAATATGATATAAGATTAAAGCAAAAAAACTATATTGATTTTAATGATATGATTAATATGGTTTTGGAAGTTTTTGATTCTAATGAAGATTTTTTGAAAAAAGTTTCATCAAAATATCAATATTTTTTGGTTGATGAGTATCAGGATACAAATTATTCACAAAATAGTATTGTTTTTAA
>CALUUL010000046.1 GCA_944323945.1 Candidatus Gastranaerophilales bacterium | reverse complement strand
AAAAAGAGAGGTTGCTTTATAGAAGAAATGGCGCTTGAAAGTCAAAAAAATACAACTGAAAAAGAAGTAATGATTTCTAAATACTGCATAAAAAATCAGTTAGGACTTTGTCACAAACAAACCAATCAAAAAAAATATAAAGAACCATTCGTCTTAATAGACGAATTCAACAAGGAATACCTTGTTGAATTCAATTGTAAAAATTGCAATATGAAAATTAAGTTAAAATAATAAGATTGTTTCTAGAAGTTTTTACAGCCAAGAGCTCTTAATTCTTTAGCAGCAATTTCTTTTATTTTTTCATATTCAAACACGTCTTTTTCTAGACCTTGTTTTTTAGCAAATTCTATCAAACTATTCATAAACGAGTATTCTTTGAAATATCTTATGATTGGGTCTTTAGGTAAATCATCTTTAAACTTACTATAAAAGTCTTTCATTTGTTCGTATGTAATTATTGATGTCATATTAGCTCCTAACTTAAACATATTATACTATTACTTTAGGTATTGCAATTTTACCATCAGTTAAATAAATATATAAATCTATTATATCTTTTAAAATCAAACCATCTTTATATTGATTAAAATGTGTAGATATTCCTTTTGCATTTATGTATCTGCCCCACATATCAGTGACAAAAGTATAGTTACCATTTCTATCTATTTTGATTTTTCCACTTGTAATTAATGCTGTTATTTCTGCAACAAATTCAGCAGGATTTACAAGAGAATATTTGCTTATAAATCTTTCAATATCTGAAGTATTTATAGTTCTAGAACCAAAATTAATATAGTTTAAATTTTCATTAATTTTTATTCCTTTTTGGTAGCTTATTTTACCTAAATTGAAATCTTCCATATGTGCCGATTCATGGTATATTACTTCTTTAAAGTAGTCAACACTCATTGGTGATGATGAATTTACATATATACAATTTGGAGAACCATTGCTAAAATATCCTGCTGGTTTTTGTACAGTACCATTTGTAAATTTATGCATATCAAATAAATCTGTTAAATAAATTTTATCAGGAATTGGTTGTCCCATAGCGTCCATTCTTCTAAGAGCATCTTCTAATCCTTCTTGCATATCGCTTGAAAACAATTGCATATTTGGATTTGCACCATATTTAATCATATATTGTTCTGAAACAAGATTATTATCAGTTAAAATATTTATTTCTTTATTTCCAATTTTAATTTTATAATCGGCAAGGCTGCTATCCAATCTTTGACCATGAGTCACATAATTAATTAAATCATATTTTTCATCTAAATTGTTTATCATACAAAGTGCTTTTTTATTACTAGAGAGATCATTAATTTCTTGGATAGAACATTGCTGAATTTTTATTTGTCCATCTTTAGTGATAAAAACCCCTTTTACGTTGTTCTGACTTGGCATGCAATAAGCATATTCATTTCCAGAAGATAAACTTTCACACATTCTTCTTATTTCTATATCGTCAAAATCATCTATAATCTTTGTTATGGTTGCAAATTCAACTCCTTGAGTAGCTAACATTGCAGCTCTATTATATTTAACATCATCAAACTGACTCATTTTAATTGCATCATCAACATTCATACCGTTATCCAAGCTTTGAACTACACGTTGATACTGGGTTTCATCCATATTAGCAATAGTTTTTGCTTGTTTACCGCTTAATCCATGATTATTTTCTAAATCAGATAATCTATTTTTATATAATTCTTCTTCTGTTGGAATATCATGTTTTATACCATCATCAACATCTCCGCCATCAACTTTTATATCATCAACTTGAGAACCTGTTTTAATATCATCAACATCTCCGCCGTCAACTTTTACATCATCACCACTTTCAGATAAGCCTATGGCAGTTAAATTACCCTTTTCATCAAAATCAAAAGTTATTTCTTGCCCATCACTTACAACTTTCATTGAAGATAATGTTCCATTTTCATTTAATTTAACATCATTAATTTTGCTAAGACTATCAGAAACACCATCTACAGTAGTCATATCTATTCCTGATATTTCTAATTGTTTTAAAGCAGAAATCATAGCAGGGACATTAGACATTTCAGATAAAGATACATTATCAAGTACCTTTATAGCATCACTTGGATCTAAACCTACTGTTTTAAAATGCTTTTCTAAAGAATCAAGTGCAGTTTCCGCATTTTTCATCAATTGACCGGCAGCATAATGATTAACCATTCCATTTGGATCTAATAACGAATCATCTAATTTACCTGCAACTACTTCTGCAAGTTTATTATTCGTTGTACCATCAGCTAAGAATTGATTAACATCAACTTCAAAGTTTTTGGCTTTAAACCCATCTGAAACTGCCGATAAACCACTAGCAGCAGTGGTTAGGCCAACATTAAATACAGAACCGAATAGACCACCTTGCAATCCTGTTTCAGCAAACTCTCTTAAAGAAAAGTCAATATTTTCATCCATTAAAGCATTAATGGCATATTCACCACTAGAGCTGATACTACCATCAATAAATCCTTCAACGGCTGCGCCGGCAGCTTTACCACCGTAATTAACCACTCCTTTTTGTATTGTTTCTTTTAATGTTGTTGTTACAGCAGTTTGTGTTGCCTGAGTACTAATTTTACCAGTAACAGCAGCTCCAACTCCACTTGATAAATTACCAACAATACCATTAAGAGAGCCAATTAATGCATCTTTACCAGCTTCTTTCCAACTATAGTTAAAATCAAGTGAACCATCACCATCTTTATCATATATGCTATCTATAGCATTTAAACCAGTAGAAACTGCAGCACCTGTAGCACCTGCTATAGCGAATCCTGCAGCTACTAAACCAAGAGATGCACCAGCTGTAAATGGAGCAGCACATATTCCAGCTGCAGAACATACTGTTACTACTGCTGTAGATACAACTCCTGAAACTACACCAACTACTGCATCTTTTGCTGTTTCTTGCGTTTCTTTATAATCTTCAATTGATTCTCTTGCAGGATTATCTTTTGTCATAGATAAAGAATCTTTATCTAAATTTTCATCTTCATTAACAGTATCTGTTACAGAATCGACATAAGAAGTAATATCTACTTTATTACTTTGTTCTGTACCAGCAGTATTTTCTGTTGAACTAGTACTTGAACCTTTTGAAACTTTATCATAAGCATATAGTTCAACAACTGATTCAAGATTAAAATCTCTACCTGTAATTTGTTTAAATAATGCAGCATATTCTACAGGATCGGTACAAGAATTAAGTTGTGCGGCAAGTTGTTGATATACTTCAATTTGTGCTCTTGCTTCTGTTTCGCTAGTACCTATACCCAATATATTATTTGCACCACCAGCAAATTTACTTATTATACCCTGCTGAGATACCGCATTATCCATATCTTCAGCCATAGCTGCAACCTGTTCTTGTATGATAGCATTAATTTCTTCCATTGTTATTTCTTCACCATCACACACAACAGAACCATTATTTATTGCATCTATTGTTTGTACAGTATTTTCAGTAGCAGCAGCTTCATTATGCATTAATGTTGACAGATTATCATTTGATAAATCTTTAACAGTTACAACAGAACATTTTGCAAGTTCTTCTTCAGAAAGTTCAGATGTATCTACAACTTTACCAGATGCATCAACAACAACCTCTTTATCACCATATATTGCTTTATATGCCTCAGCAATTTTTTGACTATCTCCAGAAAGCAGGGCTTCTTCCAGTATTGCTTTTTTATCATTAAGTTCTTTTTGGTCTTTAGCACTACCAAATCCAAATAGAGAAACAACTCCATCTGCAATACCACCAGCACCACTTGCAGCATTAATTTCACTTTGTTCTGTTGAAAGTTCTGTAATCATTGCTTCTTGCAATGCTATATTTTCTTTTTCTTGCTCTATTTGTGTTTCTAAATTTTTTATTTTTGTATCTAGTTCTTGTATTTTACTTTCATCACCAGCTATAACATTTGCAGTTGCAACAATTACATCATCATATTCTTTTTCTTTAGTATCTCTTGACTCAACTAAACCTTGGACATATGTTTCTAGTTCTTGTGCAACTTGAGTTGCAGAAATATAATTACCATTAGCATCTTGCAATCTGCCTTCTGCATCTATTTGATAATTATTACATTGCAAATAATTATCAAAAGCTGTAGTATATTCAGATTCAGCATTTTCTTCTGCTTCCATAGAAGATGCTAGTATCACAAGAGCTTCTGCATATTCCTGATCACTAACTTCTCTTTCCCCTGTTGCTCTATCTAAAACAACTTGGGCAGCATCTGCCACAGCTTGAGCCTCATTTTGTTCTTCTTTTCTTTGTTCCAAAGCTTCTAATGCTTCATCACTTGCAACTTGGGCTTTTTCTTGTTCAGCCTCTTTTCTATCTGCTTCTGCTTGTGCATGATCTCTTTGCATAATTGCATCTTGTAATTTATTAAATAAACTGCTTACCCAACTTGCAATTCTTTGAAATATATTTTTATTAGAATTATCTTGTTGTGCTTTTGCATTATTATATTCACTTTGGGCTTTAGAAACCTCTTGATTTTTTATATTCAATACAGAAAATGCTTCAGATGCTTCAACTGTTGCAGTTTGAAGTTCACCACTTTTTGCATCTGCAGTACCTTGTGCTGCATTAGTATTTCCAACTGCTGTTGTTAAATCATCATTTGCTGCAGTTGAATCTTCTTGTGCTTCTTGTTCATTCTGTATAGCTTGCTGATTATTTTCCTCTGCAGAATTAACATTGTTTTGTGACTCACAAGTTTGATTTTGAGCATCCGATAAAGCTTGTTCTGCCTCATCAGCTTCTGCCTTACTGCATTGTGTTTCTTGTTGCGCACTTTCTACATCACTTTCCGCATTATCTTTTTCCTGTGCTGCATTACCAACTTCATCTTGAGCATCCGATAATTCAGAATTTCCCGTTTCTATTTCACTAGAAAGCTCACCAACAACTTGTTCTTTCTCATTTTGTGTAGAATTATATTTATCTGTTTGCTCTGATAAATCTGTTTCTGTTTCTTCTTTTTCTTGTTGTAACGACTCTAATTCGTCTGTCATAGAACCTAAATTTCCAGAGTCATCAATTCCGCCATCCAAAGAAGAACCAGAATTCATACTTCCGCCATCTGTAGATATATCAACATCTATATTATTATCACCAATCAAGCTATCTGAAGAGCCATCTATTACACCTGTTGAATCTATAGGCATATTATCTTCTGTAGAACTATTGTTTTCTCCGCTAATGACTGAATCGGTATCTTGAATATCTCCAGAATCTGTTGAATTATTTCCTGTTGAAATAAAAGTAAATTTACCTTCTTGAATTTGTGATGCAGTTGTTAATAAATCATCTACTGAAACATCTTCGTCATTATTATCAAAACCTTTTATCGAATTTAAGAAAGTTTCTAATTCATTTTTATCAATATCATTAGATTTATTTGTATCTATTGTATTAACAAATTCACTACTTTCAGTTAATTCATTAAAAACATCCTTAAAAATATCAAATCCATTCATTTCTCCTTGTTGAACTTGTTCATCAACCAAAGATGATATTTCATTTTCAAAACCATCAACTACTTTTCCTGCTTCTGCTGATGTCATATCAGAAAGAAGTTCATCTTCTAAATTATCTTCAACTTTTTCGGTTACTGGATTTTCATCTGGTTTTTCAATTTTTTCATCATTTTCTATTTCATCATCGTTTTCATCATAACCTTCTTCCACTACTTCTTCTTTATCAACAAGTTTTCCTGATTCTATTTCCATATCTAATATATCAGATATACTTTTACCCATTAAATTAATACCGGTAGTATCATATTCCGATTGTAAAAATGTTTTAAATTCTTTAGCATATTGAAATATACTTATATCAAAATCATTTGTTAAATTATCACTTTCCTCTGTATTTATCCCCGTATTTATTTCTTCAAGTTTTCCATTTTCTTCTAAATAAGAAAAAAATGATCTTTTTAAAGAAATAAAATCCATACCATTTTCTCCATCTTTTTTATTAATGTCGGCTTTTTAGCTATTTTTCTTTAATTTTTCAAGGAGAAAATTAACAAATATTAAAATTTTATTATTTTTTTATCTAAGTTATGAAGAGCAGGATCTAAATTACATATATTTGCAAATTCCTCAAATGTATTTAATTTTGACTTTTTTACAGCATTTGCTAATATTTTAGCCCTTACTCTTGAAACACCAGGTATTAATTCAATAATATACCACTCTTCTTGATTTACATTTATAAAGGGTTCAATTTTCTTATTTCTACTAAATCTTTTTTTTGCGCGCTCTATCTTAATTTTATACTCTTCTATTTTTAAATTCTTACGATGAATATTCACAAATATAAATACAGGAATTAATATTAAAGAAAACAAAGCATAAATATAAAGTTTATTAATTATTAAACTCAGAAACAGAAAAAAATATATAAATATAGAAACTCTTAACATATTAACTCTCTAACAAAAAATATAACAATTTATATATAATATATTAAATTAAAATATCATAAATTTTCTAACAACGCAAAATAGTTTTTACTTATATAAACACTTGAATAGACGAATTCAACAAGGAGTACCTTGTTGAATTCAATTGTAAGGATTGTGTTATGAAAATAAGGACTAAGAATTAAGATCTTTTTAATGAAGAATATGCAGGATTTGTAGCGATTAAGTTAGCGATTGAAGTCATTTGATTACCATCTTTTGTATATAATTTAGATAAGTAATTTAATCTTTTAACTAATTTAGAATCAGCAGTTTTTAAAGAAGGATTATATTGAGTGAATGACATCCAAGTTTGAACTTCCATAGTCCAAGCTCTAACTTCTTCTTCGTAAGTTTTTGTATTTTCGTGGTGAACACTTTCGTGAGCAATTAAACAAGCAACTGCTTCAACAGGAGCTGTTTTATAATTAGAGCTGATTAATATAACCAAACCACCATCAGCTGTTTTTGCAGTAACTGCTTCACAAGTACCATAACCTAAAGCAGCTAAGTTTCTGAACATTATTCTGATAGGTTTATTAGTAGAATTTTGACCTTGAATTACGTCTAAAACTTTTCTATTATTCATTGCTTCTAATTTGTTCAATGCAGCTGTTAATACAGGTTGTTTAGTATTAGCAGAGAAGTCTGCAGCTAAAGCTATATTTGAAAAACTCATTAAAATTAATGCGCTAAAAAGCACAACTATCTTACTCATAAATTTCATAACAGGGAATCCTTCGAGAACAACTATCTTTTACATTTTAATCAGGAACTTTTTCATCCTTACATTTTGAGTTATCGGAGTTTGAAAAAAATACTTTAGTTTTTAAATTTATTTTTTAACTTTTTTGTAACATTTCTTAAAAATTAAGTTTTAAAAATTGTTCGAAATTTAATAACCACAAGGTTTTTCATTTTCATGAAAATCTCTATATAATAAGAAAATGTTTATTGTATAATCAAATAAAAAAGAGGTTTTTATGTTTGATATAGGAATAATAGGTTCAGGACCGGCAGGCTACGCAGCAGCAATAAGAGCAAGTCAAAGAGGTTTAAGCGTAGTTTTATTTGAAAAGGAACATATTGGAGGCACATGTTTAAATAGAGGATGCATTCCAACAAAAACAATTCTTCATTCTTGTAAATCATTTTCAGAAATAAAGAACGCACAAAAATGCGGAATAGCAGCAGAAAATATATCTTTTGATTTTGAGAAAATCCAAGAAAGACAAAAAAACGTTTCTGAAAAAATAAGAAAATCTCTAACAATGTTAATAAAAGGATATGGAATAACAATTGTAGAAGAAGAAGCATTTATTGAATCAAAAAACATAATCAAAACACAGACAAGCAGTTATGAAGTTAAAAATATCATTATTGCAACAGGTTCAAAACCTAATATATTAAATTTCCCAGGGGAATATGCAAAAGATTTTATTTTAACATCAGATGATGTTCTCAATATGACAAAACTTCCGCAAAGTATATTAATTGTTGGAACAGGTGCAATTGGTATAGAATGGGCAAGAATATTTTCCTGCCTTGGAGTAAAAGTCACTTTGGTCGAAATGATGGAACATATTATTCCAACAGCAGATTATGAAGTGTCAGAACGTGTTATTAGGTTACTAAAAAAAAGCAGAATAGATTTCTACACATCTACAACAATAAAAAATATAAATAATAATGAAATAACCTTATCAAACGATAAAGTTATTAAAGCAGATAAAATACTTTTAGGTGCAGGAAGGCAGCCTGAAACAAACTGTACAAAAGTGCCTTCATACATAAAAATAAATAAATATATAGATACAGACTGTAATTTCAAAACAAACATTGAGAATATCTTTGCAATAGGTGATGTAAACGGTCTATCAATGCTTGCACACAGCGCAATGAAACAGGCTGAAGAAGTAATAGAATATATTATAAAAGGAGAATGCCCCAAATTTAATAAAAACCTTGTACCCTCAGTAATATATGGCACACCGGAAATTGCTTCTATCGGAAAAACAGAACAAGAATTACAAAAAAATAATATAGAATATAAGAAATCATTTTTCCCGATTTCTGCATTAGGGAAAGCCTATGCTGATGATAAAATAGAAGGATTTGTAAAAATTTTAGCAAATGATAATGAAATACTAGGTGCTCATATTATTTCAGAAGAAGCAAGTGCTATGATAGAGCAAATCGCAATAGCAATGACAAATAATATATCACCATCTAAATTGCAAGATGTAATTTTTGCACATCCAACATATTCTGAAGGTATATTTGAAAGTATTTTAGGACTTGATAATATAGCTATACATATTCCGAGACAATAAAGAAAGAAAGATTAAAATATGAATCAAATAAGAAACAAAACAAAAATAGTAGCAACCCTTGGACCATCAAGTAATGATTATGAAACAATAAAAAAGCTTGTACTCGCTGGAGTTTCAATGTTCAGAATTAACACCTCGCATGGGGAAAAAGAAGAACACGCTGAAAAAATAAAAATAATAAGACAAGTAAGTGAAGAACTAAACCAAAACATACCAATATTGATAGATTTACAAGGTCCAAAGATTCGTGTAGGACAAATTCCGAAACCAATAGAAATAAAAAAAGGTCAAGAAATAATACTTGAACATACCGATGAAATAAAGGACGGAATAATTCCTGTTGATTATAAAGGAATAGCTAATGATGTAACTGTCGGTGAAAAAATCTTATTAGATGATGGCCGAGTAGGTCTGAGAGTAGAAAAAGTAATAGATACAAAAGTTTATACCAAAGTTGAGCATGGTACTTTAATAAAACCAAGAAAAGGTATAAATATTCCAGGGGTACAAGCAAGTTTAGAAGCAGTAACAAAAAAGGATAAACAATATATAAAATTTGCCCTGGAACAGAATGCAGATTACATAGCACTTTCTTTTGTAAGGAAAGCAGAAGATATTAAATGTGCAAGATATTATACTAAAGCTTATGGAGATAAAGAAATTCCTATAATTGCAAAAATAGAAAAACCTCAAGCTGTTGAAAATCTTAAAGAAATTGTAAAAGAAGCAGATGGAATTATGGTTGCAAGAGGTGATTTAGGAATAGAGATGTCACCCCAGGAAGTTCCAATTGCGCAAAAAGAGATTATAAGACTAACAAATATTCAAAAGAAGCCTTGCATTGTAGCAACACAAATGCTTGAATCTATGATGGAAGAACCAATTCCAACAAGAGCAGAAGCAAACGATGTAGCAAATGCAATATATGACGGTACTGATGCTATTATGCTTTCAGGTGAAACTGCTGCAGGGAAATATCCTGTTGAAGCAGTTGAAATGATGTCTTGCATATCAAATAAAGTTGAAAACAGCCAATTTATTAAAACAGACTACGATATAGACTTAATTGCAGAATTGAATCCAATTTCACAAGCAATATCAAGTAGTGCGGTTAATATAGCAAAAAAATTAGGTGCAAGCGCAATATTAATCTTCACTGAAACAGGCTATACACCACCTATTATATCAAAGCTAAAACCTTCAGTACCCATAATTGTATTCACAAATTCAGAAGTAACAGCGAGAAAATTAAGTTTATATTGGGGTATATATACATATGTAGACAAGAACTGTAACAGTGTACTGGATGAAGCTCTTTTTAATAAAATTGATGATCTTTTAACCGAGAGGGTTGGTTTTAGAAAAGGAGATGATATTGTAATTGTAAATTCTGTTCCAAAATTAATGACAGGAAAAATCAATACAATTAGAGTTCATAAAATAGGAGAGACACAATAAAAATAAATAAAAAGAGCCAAATTTGGCTCTTTTTTATTGAATATATTTTTATAACTTATAAAATCTTTTGGAATGAAATCGAGTCATTATTCTCAATATAAGCATGGAGTTTCTGTATTAAAGACGGAGAAAAATTATAATCATTATCTGCTGGAATTATTTTTATAAATGAATTATAACCATCCTGCGCAGAAACAGAAGCTATAAACTCTTTTGTATATGCTTTAAACAATACACTTCCTGTTTTAAATTGAATTTCTTCAATAGAATAATTATGTGCATTTATTGCAGATAATAACAAATATAATAAATTTTCAGAAGAAGTTCTGTATGTTTTAGCAAAATCCAAACTTGTAGGAATAGTTCTTATTGCAGTTGCAGAAGGGACAACGTCCTCTGCTAAAACTTGTTGAGAACAAAATATACTTAAACAAAATAAAATATAAATTATTTTCCTCATTAAATCTCCATCCAAGACTTACCGGCATAAATATCTACTTTTAAAGGAACCAAAAACGGCTGATTAAGTTCCATAGCATTTTTTACCAAAGATTTAACCTCTTCTATTTCAGTATTAACTGTTTCTATAACGAGTTCATCATGCACTTGTATGATTATTTTAGACTTAATGTTATTTTTTTCAAAGTCATTTTGTAAACGAACCATAGCAAGTTTCATAACATCAGCTGCAGTTCCTTGTATTGGAGCATTAATGGCAGCTCTTTGAGCAGCTTCTTGTATTTTGCCGTTTGTACTTAACAGACCTGAACTCAAATATCTTTTTCTTCCGTATAAAGTTTCAACATACCCATGAGCATAAGCAAACTTTATAGTATCATCCATATATTTTTTTACATCAGGATATGTAGCAAAGTACCTGTCTATAAAGTCTTGTGCTTCATAAGGAGTAATTCCAAGACTTGAAGCCAAGCCATATCTTGATTGACCGTATACTATACCAAAATTAACAGCCTTTGCTTTTGAACGCATTTCTTTTGTAACTTGTTCTATTGGCACTTCAAAAACCTTACTGGCAGTAGCACTATGAACATCTTCATCATCACAAAAAGCTTCTATTAAATTATCATCACGAGAAATATGTGCAAGCAGTCTAAGTTCAATTTGAGAATAATCCGCAGAAATTATCAGATTTTCTTTATTTTCAGCAACAAATGCACCTCTTATTCGATTTCCCAATTCAGTTCTAATCGGAATATTTTGCAAATTAGGATTAGATGAAGATAATCTTCCTGTTGTCGTGATTGTTTGGTTAAAACTTGTATGGATTCTGCCGTCTTTAACACTTCTTAGTTCAGGAAGAGTATCAACATAAGTGCTTTTTAATTTTGCAAGATGTCTTTGTTCCAAAATATCTCTCGCTACTTGATATTCTTCAGCTAATGTTTCCAACACTTTCGCACTTGTTGAGAACCCTGTTTTTGATTTCATTCCCTTTGCTTTAAGGTTCATTTTCCCAAAAAGCATATCCCCAACTTGTTTTGGCGAATTTATATTAAATCTTTCACCAACTTCGTTATAAATTTTTTCTTCAATAACAGATAACTTTTCATTAATTTCTTTATCAATAACACTTAAATATTCTACATCTATACTTGCACCGTTTTCCTCCATAACAGCAAGTACAATTGTCAGAGGAACTTCAATGTCATAAAGCAAATCAAGTTCTTTTTCATCTAAGTTTTCTTGCCAATACTTTGTTAAGAGTAAAGTAGCAAAAGCATCATCACAAGCATAAGAAGCGGCATCTTCAATAGGAACAGTTTCAATTGTTAAAGAGGACGAACTGTTTTTCAATAATTCATCATACTCTACCATAATATAATCAAGATAATCGCTGGCTTGTTGTTTTAATCCGTGTTTTCGTGATGAGTCTTTGATATAGCTTGCAAGCATTGTGTCAAAAATAACATTATTTAAAGGCATATTGTGATGTTTTAAAACGTGCCAATCAAATTTTGCATTTTGCAATGTTTTTGCAATATTTTTATCAGATAATATTGGAGCTAAATAATTTATAATAACTTCCAAATCAAGCTGTTGACCTACCAGATGAAAAACCGGAATATAATAAGACTGAACCAAATCACTTTTATTTGAATCTATCTTTACTCTATTATTTTTTACTTGTATTTGATCAGAAAACGCTATTGAAATTCCAACCAAGTCACACTCTAATGGATTAATACCTGTAGTTTCAACATCAATAGAAAAAATTGTTTGTTCTTTTAATTTTTCAACAAGAGTAACAAGCTTATCTTCAGTATCAACAATGTTTTTCTCATGGTTATATACCTTATGAGATTGATTTACCAAAAGATTACCAATTCCCAAACCAAGCTGCATTTGTCCTTGCTGGTTTACTTGAACTGTTTCTTTACAATCAGGCGCAACAACTGACGAAAGAGAAGCTATTTTAAAAGGTTTTAACAAATTATCAGAATTTTTTAAAAAGCTATAAAATTGATTTTTTTTGAAAAATTCAATTACTGCATCATAATCAGGCATTTCCAATTTAGCACAATCAAAATCAAAGTTAATATCCAAATCTTTTTGAATAGTAGCAAGTTCTTTGCTTAAAACAGCAACATCTTTACCTTCAACCAATTTCTTATTTAATGCTTTTTCAGTTATATTATCTATATTTTCGTAGATTTGTTCAAGTTTATCAAACCTATTTAATAATTTACAGGCAGTTTTTTCGCCAATACCTTTAATACCGGGGATATTATCTGAAGTATCTCCGCTTAAACCTTTATAGTCGGTTATTTGATAAGGGTATACTCCCATTTTTTCATATACTTTATACCAATCATATTCTATTAATTCACCTTTAGACGGCATTATAACTTTTATGTAGCCATCTCTGTCTACAAGTTGAAAAGAATCTCTATCACCTGTCAAAATATAAGTCTTATGATGTTTTTGTTTCGCTTTTGTAGAAATAGTACCAATTACATCATCAGCTTCGTAACCTTCTTTTGTATAAATTGGTATATTTAAGGCATTAAGCCCTTCAACAATTAAAGCTATTTGACTTCTTAAAGTATCAGGCATACTTTCTCTGTTTGCTTTATAATCAGCAAACATTTCTGTTCTGTATGTATGCCTTGAAACATCAAAAGTAACAGCAATTGCATCGGGTTTAATTGAATCATTTTGTAATAAATCAAATAATGCTTTGAAAAAACCAAAAACAGCCCAGGTCGGCTGGTTATCTGATGTTTTCATTCCTGTTCTTTCAAGTGCAAAGAAGTATCTGTATGCCAGTGCGTGACCATCAATTAATATAAAACTTTTATCAGACATTTAAATTCCCCAAATCTATTATTCTATTTTAATAAAATTAGGGCTGTTTAACAATCATATTTAAATTTATGTTTATTTAAATTTATTTTTATTAAATATCATACCCGAAAGTAAATAGGTGAAATTATACATTTTTGTTGGATTATGGGAAACCAGACATTTTTCACAAAATCAAAGATTTTGGAAAAAGCAGTCAAACCCAACCTTCAGACTTCTATTTTTATTGTTTCTGTTGGGTTAAAACCCAACCTACTTACTAATATCAGAAAATGGAGAAAAGGATCAGAAGTTTATAAAACGATTAAATTCTATTGCAGAAAAATTTGGAATAACCGTTTGGATAATTAAGCCTGAAGAATTGAAGAAATAAGGCAGTTATATGTGTTATTACTAAATTAATGAAAATGGGTTCCACAAGGGCAAGTACAGCAATAAATTGCAGCACTTGCCCTTGCGGTTTAAAGAGATGGAAATACTACTCCTAGAATGGTTTCAATTGTTAATATATGTAAATGTTATAATTTTTTGTAGTCTTTAAGTTTAACATTAGGTTGTTTTCAATAAATGTAATGATTTGAGGCTTTTTAAGCTAATTTTTAAATAAAAAAACAAAACAGGTATCATTATGTCTTAAAAGGAATATAGGCAAGTTATACAGCCGAATACTCAACAAATCCGTGCTTAGCCACTTGGCTATATTTACAAGATAGAGTAAAAAATAGTAAAATGGGTTATTAAAATTATAAAAAAGTTGAAAAATCATTTGAGAAAAAATAAAAGAAATAGGGAAGTGTACACACATTTCAATACAAACAAAGCAACATAGGTTATTCTATGCTGTTTTTGTTGCTGTATGGATGAAGAAGAAATAGGTAGAAAATTTAGTAATGAGAAATATAAATAATGCATTGAAAACACCTCTTGGAAAGATTATAATAATCATTATAATTCTATTTTATCCCTATGGCGCAAATCTAATTGAAGGATTTAATAAATTTAGTTTTCAAGTTGCAAATTATTATATAATTGACCAATGTTTAAATATTTCAAATTATTATTCAAGAATAACAAATAAGAATAATGATATTTCATATTATTTTAGAAATATATTAATAAATCAATATATTAATATCAAAAAATCACATGAAATGAATTTTTATAATTCAGTAGGTATTTTTTATTCTGTAACTAATGATTTTAAATTTCTATATAAATTAAATGAAGATAATGATAAATTAACATTAAAAGAAAAAGAACAATATTTTAAATATAAAACACAGTTTTTATCAGAACTGTATGACTTATTAATGGAATATAAATTTAGATATCATTCTGTTAATGATTTTATGCATGCACGAAGTTGGCGAAATAGTTGTGGATATAGAATACCAAGCAGAATATCTTTTTATCCAGAACTTGCTAGCATATATATTGAATTAAAAGCAAAAGATTTTCCGCAAGATAATAAAACGCTAAATGACTTAAAAAATATATATGAAACATATGATATAGTTTTTAATCAAGAACAAAAAGCATTTACAAGAAGTTATATATCTTTAGATACTGATAGTTTAAACAAGAAACAATTTAACTATTGGTATCCATACTTTATACTGAATTATACTAGAAATATTATAATATTAAATCATATTTTGCACCCAGAAATAGATATATGCAAAGAGTCTGATATTTGTAAAAATTATAAACAAATAGCTATAAAAATGAATAAAATAGATCCTAAAATAATAGCTATTATTGAAAGGACATAAAAGAAAAGGAGTTTTATGACAAATACAGTATTATGTGGTTCTGTTTCTTATAAACATACAGTCAAAGAAAATGAAGACAATACAGAATTAGAAATATCTACTGCTATCCACTCTGATATGAATGGAACAGAAAAAAATTTTAATTTTCCAATGAAAGAATTTGTACTAAATAGTGCTGAAGTAACAATTGAAGCCTGTAGGTTGGGTTTTAACCCAACAATTTTTCCACCAACTTTTATTGCCTTCCGGTTTATTTTGATTTTCTTCTTGATTATTTTCTATATTCTTATTCTCGTCTGTCATTAAATTTTCCTATTTATTATAAAAGTAATATTTAGTTTATATTCCACTTTTTTAGCTTGTTGAAACATTTTGTTTTCTGACTTTTTAACCTTTTATAGATTTTCTGTTGGGTTATGGGAAACCAGACATTTTTCACAAAATCTTTGATTTTGTTTTATTTTTTCTATTGGATTAAACCCCAACCTACATACTATATAAATTACAGTAAAAATTATTTAAATTTAAAATT
>CALUUL010000045.1 GCA_944323945.1 Candidatus Gastranaerophilales bacterium | reverse complement strand
TCATGTTCTTCCAACTTAGACATTAACCTTAAAATATTTGTTGCAATTTTTTCATCAGTAACTTCAACCGTATTTTCAGCAATTCTTGTTAATTCGGCAGAAGAACCTTTAAACCCATTTTTTTCAAGAGTTTCAACACAAGTTTGAAAATCTTCTGGAGATGTAATTACTTTATAAACATCATCTTCATCAATAACATCTTGAGCATTAGCTTCAATAGCCGCTTCAAATAGTTTATCAAAGTCAGTATTTTCTTTAGGAAACTCAATAGCACCTACTTGTTTAAACATCCAACCGACGCAACCAGTTTCACCTAAATTACCACCAAATTTAGAGAAAAAGCTTCTAATATCACCTGCTGTTCTGTTTCTGTTATCAGTCATTGCTTCAATAAATATAGCACTGCCGCCTGCAGCATAACCTTCATAAGTTAATTCTTCAACATTATCAGCGCCACCACCGCCTGCACCTTTTTCAATAGCTCTTTTAATATTATCATTGGGAAGACCCGCTGCTTTAGCTCTATCTATAGCTGTTCTCAACCTAAAATTACCACTTGGATCCGCTCCACCCATTTTAGCTGCAACTATTATTTCTCTTGAAAATTTTTGAAAAGTAACGCCTCTTGCTGCATCCACAGCTGCTTTTTTGTGTTTAATTGTTGACCACTTTGAGTGTCCTGACATATATTATATCCTTTCATATTTTTTTATTTTATATTACAATAAAAGTATGGAAAATGAAATAAATATCAACTTACAACAAGCGCTAGATGCATTTAAAGCAACAGATTATGAAAAAGCTGTTGAATCATTCCTAAAAGTATTGGATGAAGACAAAAACAATCCCAATATTCTTAATAATATTGGATTATGTTATGCTAAATTAGCTAAAGATGATTTAGCTATAGAATATTTTTTAAAAGCGTTATCTTTTAATCCAAAATCTGTACAAACATATATAAATCTCGCAGATGTATATTATAGAAATAAAAATATTATTGAGGCTATAAATTTATTAGAAAATGGTGTAACTCTTATGCCTCAAGAAATTGCTTTAAAACATTATTTATCTCGTTTTTATGTTGAGGACTGCAGATATGATTTAGCAATGGATCAGTTATTTGAAATTTTAGATATCGACGAAGATAATGTTGATGCATACTGGGACTTAGGAAACATACAATTTGAACTTGGGGACTATGATAGTGCTGCTGAAAATTATGAAAATGTGCTAGAAAAAGTTACAGACAATGCAGTTCTATATTATCAAACCGCTATAACATATGAAGCAAATGACAATATGGATAAAGCTATTTCTAATCACTTAAAAGCAATTTCGTGTAATGAAAACTTTCATCCTTCTTATAAAAAATTAGGTATTTTGTTTTTGGCAAGAAATGATAAAGAAAGTGCTATTGAATATTTTCAAGATTACTTAAATTTTGATTTACCTGCTGATGAAAAGAAAAATATTGAAGACATAATTTCTAGAATTAGCAATTAACTATATTCATACGGCTAATAAATTATTTATACATTCAACTGATAATCAATATGTGATGTATTTTATCGGATGAATTTTATGAAAGATATAGTTATATATTCGGTGGACTATTGTCCTTATTGTAAAAAAGCAGAAATGCTTTTAAATGAAAAAGGTCTCACATATAGAAAAATTGATATTACAGAGAATGAAGAAGAGTACCGTAATCAATTGGGTAAATACTACGGTATAAAAGGTCGAGTAACTGTACCACAAATAATCATTGGCGATAAACGTATTGGCGGCTACGATGATTTAAAAAAATTAAACGAAACTGGCGAACTAGATAAATTGTTGAGAAATTAGGTTTTATATGATGAATAAATTTTTTAATTATTATGACTCATTATGTGTTGGTGCAAATACACCTACAGTATTTGCTTTTGATCCTTACGTTACTGCAATAAAAGAACTTTTTGTTGCTGAATTACAACAAATTGTATATTACATTGAAAAACTAAAAAAATTAGATATTGATATGTCACTATACACCGACAAAGTAATTGAGTTTATATCAATTTTAATTGTAAATCTTGACTTTAGGAAAGAAAGTTTTTTCGTTATTATGGAAGATTTATACAATAATAAAAAAATGCTCGAAAAAATGTACATTTCTGCTTGCGAGAAAGCAAATAAAGAGCCAGAATTAATTCAAGAACACGAAGAAAACTATTCTTCAAGAGAAATTATATTAAAAGCATTAAACGAAAAGGAAAAAAATATTCAAGAGAAATTTTCAAAAATTAAAATTGAAAAGAATAAAAAAAATCTTTATGAAATAATGATTAATCTCGTACTAAACTCTTGCAATTGTTTAATAGAATTAAAAAACTTAGATGTCGACTTCCCGGAAGCAAAAAATGAAGTTTTAAAATTATTAAATACTACAAATTTTCCTGATTTAACTGACGAAGATTTAATATCAGTTATAAAAAATTTCTCAAAATGTAATTACAATATTATGCAATTACTATATTCTACAATAATAAACAAATATGGTCCTGTGAGTGAAATAAGGGTACCTTTATGTATGAAAAAAGGCAAAGCCATTCTTGTTTCAGGCAACAGCTTCCTTGATTTAGAAAAAATACTTACAACAGTTGAAGGATTAAATATAAATGTATATACACATCACGAAATGATTAGTGCATTTCAATACAAACAATTTAACAAATTTACAAATTTAGTAGGACACTATCAAAAATCAGATAATAATTTCCAGTTAGATTTTGCCTCATTTCCCGGTCCTATATACATTTCAGGAAATGCAGTTCCCAAAATAGATGTAATAAGAGGTCAAATATATACCTCTGAAAAATATCCTGCATTTGGTATTGCAAAAATAGAAAACAATAATTTTGAACCTTTAATTAATTATGCTCTAGATTCTAATGGTTTTGATTATGACAAAGAAATAAATACAATAAAAATAGGATATAACGAAAAAGAAATCATTGAAAAAATAAATATAATATTAAAAAAATATAAAAATAATGAAATTAAAAAAATTATTATCATTGGACTAATAGACCAATTTAATCAATCAAATAAATATATAAATGAATTTCTAAAAAATTGTCATAATGATTACTATATTATCTCTTTCTCTTATAACTATAACCGAGAGAATATATGGCATGTTAATTCATATTTTGATTTTTCTGTCGTTTACAAAATAATCGAAAAATTAAAAGAAAACATTCCTACAATAAAAGATGAAATAAGTATATTTATTACTGATTGTAATACAACAACTATTGCACATATATTTAACTTAATTTATTTAGAAATAAAAAATATATTTCTTGGACCTTGTTGTCCAAATATCATTAATCCTGTTTTAATTGAAGGTCTTTGCAATTTGTTTAATGTAAGAGCAATAACAAATGCTATTGATGATATTAATGTAATATAAATAAACGAGGAAGTTAAAACTTCCTCGTTATTATTTATATAGTTTCTTGATCTGCATATACAAATCCAGCAACATATTGTAATACTTGGGCAACATTATTATAACCATATTTTTGAACTACTTGAGCATATGTTGATGTTCCACTTGTCAACTCAGAATATATACTCTTAGCAGTGCCTGACAATTTTGAACCTATATTTTTTAAATTAAAATTTTTAACATTTGTTTTTAGATTTTCCCAAATTTGTGAAGCATTATCTTTAGTTATTTTTCCTTTAATACTACTCCATAACTCAGAACCTTTAACTTTAGCAGAAGTTTTAATATCACTCCAAAGTTCATTTGAAGCAGCCTTGGCCTCTGCTTTTGCTTGTTTTAAAGCTGCCTCCGCAGCAGCTATATCATCAGCATTTCCAGACTCTTTTGCTGCTTTTAATGCAGCTTTAGCCTTTGCAACTGAAGTTTCAGAATATGCAGATTTTATATCAGACATAACTGTTTTTGTATTGCTAAATATATTTTTAGCCCCTGTTTTTATATTTGAGACTCTATTTGCAGTAGAGGACAACATATCCTTACCAAGTGCTGAAGCTTTTTGACCTATAGATGCAGCATCATCTAATTGACTTAATGCACTCGTGCCACCTGCACCGGCAGTAGAAGTTGCTTTAACAGCATTTAAACCTGCTTTAGCACCGACAGCTGATGTAGCAACTGTAAATACACCACCACCAATATTTTGCCATGCTACTTTTGCTTCTGCATCAGTTTCTGCAGTTGAAGCATTATATATACCTTTCCCAACCTGTATTGCTCCCATAGTGCCGCCAATTGCACAAGCTGCAATACCTACCACTGGGAAAGCAATACAAGCAGCAACGGTACCAATACTCAATAATGTTTTTCCTAAAGAAAAATTACCTTCAGAATCGGTAAACATACCTTTAATACCATTAACAATTGTTTGTCCAACACCTTTTAATGCATTACCTATAGCACTAAAAAAACCTATTTTACCATCGTCTTTTCCATCAGTACATGTTTCTCCGGATATCGAAACATAACTGTCAGTTGATTCTTCTTCAATTATAGTATCATCATAAATTGAATTAGAACTACTGTCTTCTACTGATTCAATATTTGAAGAAGATTGTAACCATTGATTATAATCAACTCCACCAACTAAATTTACAGACATTTCATATCCTCCATGCTTTATATACATATAAAAAATTACATAAATTTACAGAATGTTAAGAAATATAAAAAAGACATACATTTTATATAATGTATGTCTTTATATTTTAGAATTATAACTTATATTCTATATTTTTTTAAATATTAATACAGCATTATGACCACCAAAACCAAATGAATTAGTTAAAGCAACATCTACATTCATTTTTTCTGCTTTGTTTGGAACATAATTCAAATCAGCAACTTCTTCATCTAAATTATCAAGATTAATAGTTGGCGGGACAATATTATTATTAATAGCCTTTATACATATAACAGACTCAACTGCACCAGATGCACCAAGCATATGCCCTGTTTCAGATTTAGTAGAACTTACTCTAAGATTTGGGTTTACTATTCTATCACCAAAAACACTTGCAATAGCTTTTGTTTCTGCAATATCACCAAGATGTGTACTTGTACCATGGGTATTAATATACTGAACCTCTTCCGGTTTAATACCAGCATCTCTTAAAGCAAATTCCATTGCTTTAGCAGCACTTAATCCCTCAGGATGAGGAGCAACAACATCATATGCATCTCCAGTTTGACCATAACCTATAATTTCAGCATAAATTTTCGCACCGCGTTTTTTTGCATGCTCAAACTCTTCCAATACTAAAACACCAGCACCCTCAGCCATAACAAAACCATCTCTATCTTTATCATAAGGTCTTGAAGCCTTCGTTGGTTCATCATTTCGTTTTGAAAGTGTTTTAGCTGCTGTAAAAGCACCTAAACCAATTGTACAAATTGCAGCTTCACTTCCACCTGCAATTACAGCATCTGCTTCACCATATTGTATCGTTCTAAAAGCATCACCAATACAATGTGCAGCAGTTGCACAAGCAGTAACTATTGCCTTATTTACACCTTTTGCACCAAATTCTATAGAAATTTTACCGGCACACATGTCACATATTAACATTGGTATCGTAAATGGAGAACATTTTGTAGGTCCTTTATTCAACATTGCTTCATAACTTTTTTCAATTGTATGAAAACCACCTGCAGCACTACCCACAATAACCCCAAACCTATATGGATCAATATCTGATTCTTTTATACCAGAATCTTCTACGGCTTCTCTTGCCGCAACTATTGAATATTGTAGAAATTTATCGAGCCTCTTTGCTTCTTTCGGTTCAAAATAATCCATTGGGTTGAATACATTTTCTTTTATTTCTCCACCAATTAAAACTGTATGCCCTGACATATCACCCATGTTTTCAATTTTTGAAATAGCACTTTTTCCATTTACTACTCCATCCCATAATTTATCAGAGCCAACACCAAATGGAGATACAACCCCCATGCCAGTTATTACAACTCGTTTTTTTGTCATTGTTTCACCTATAAATATAATATCAAAATGAATGAGGAGAACTTGCAAACCAAGAACCCCTCATTAAAAATTTAATTAATTATTGAGCGATTAAGAATTTGCTTCAATGTAATTAACTGCATCTTGAACTGTAGCTATTTTTTCTGCTTCTTCATCTGGTATTTCACAACCGAATTCTTCTTCAAAAGCCATAACTAGTTCAACTGTATCTAAAGAATCAGCACCTAAATCTGCTGTAAAACTAGCTTCAGGAGTAACAGAGCTTTCATCAACGCTTAATTGTTCAACTACTACTTTTTTTACTCTTTCTAGAACGTCACTCATTTTTTTTTCTACCTCATTTTTAACTAATACTTAATTTTTATCATTCTTAATTTATTATACTATTTACATATATTTTTGCAAATTTGTAAACTATATAACAAGACCACCATCTACACCAATTACTTGACCTGTAATATATGTTGCATCTTCAGCCAAGAATTTAACTGTTTTTGCTATATCTTCTGGCAATCCAAGTCTCTTTAATGGTATATGTTCAACCATTTTTTCAGTATCTAAATCCTTAGTCATATCTGTTTGTATAAAGCCGGGTGCTATAGCATTTACCCTTATATTCCTTGAACCAAGTTCTTTTGCTAATGACTTGGTAAAACCTATTAAACCTGCTTTGGCTGCGGAATAATTTGCTTGACCTGCATTGCCATACTGACCTACTATGCTTGACATATTAATAATACATCCTGAACGTTGTTTTATCATCGTTCTTATTATCGGACTTGTCATATAGAAAGCACTACTCAAATTCGTGTTAATTACAGCATCCCAATTTTCTGCACTCATTCTCATAAATAAGCCATCACGGGTAATTCCTGCATTATTAACTAAAACATCTATTTTTGAAAAATCAGAAAGTACTTCTTCTACTGCCTTGGCACAAGCATCTTTATCTGCAACATTGAATTTATATGCCTTTGCATTTACATTCAATAACTTTAATTCTTCTATTGTCTTATTTGCTGCTTCATCATTTCCTGCATAACTTATAGCTACATCATAACCAGCTTTTGCAAGCTCTATTGCACATGCTCTACCAATACCTCTTGATGCACCTGTAACTAATGCAACTTTATTTTCAGACATTATACAAGCTCCTTTTCTTTTATTTCAGCTACTACACTATTTAATGATTCAACATCATAAATATTTAAAGTGTCGAGTTCTGAACTAATCTTTTTATTTAATCCTGCAAGAACCTTTCCAGGACCTATCTCTATAAAATGAGTAGTGTACTCTTGTGCTATTTTATTAATTGTTTGAGTCCACAATACAGAAGAACTTATCTGCATTGGTAATTTATTTCTTAACTCTTCTCCTGAAACTGTTGGCATTGAATCAACATTTGTATATACTGGGATTTCAACATTTCTAAATTGATATTGATTTACAAAATTAGAAAATTCAATACCTGCATTTTTCATTAAAGGAGAATGAAAAGCACCAGATACTGCCAACGGAATTACTCTCTTTGCTCCTGATTCTTTAAATAAATCAAGACTTTTATTGATTTCTTCTTTATCGCCAGTAATTACAACTTGACCTGGAGAATTAAAGTTTGCTACATATACTTCACTTAAGTTTTTTGTAATTTTAATAACTGCTTCATCAGCCAAACCAAGTACAGCAGCCATGCCACCATTTGTTGCTTCTGCTGCTTTATTCATTAACTCAGCTCTTTTTTGTATTAATTCTAGGACTGTTTTTAAATCTATTGCACCTGAAACATATAATGCAGCATATTCACCTAAACTATGACCAGCACAACATACTGGTTTTATATTAATCTGTTCTCTAAGTGCTTCAAGCGCAGCAAGAGAAACTGTAAGTATACAAGGCTGAGAATTTATTGTTTTAGTCAAATCTTCTTCTGAACCATTAAAACATAATTCTGCAATATCATATCCTAGAATTTCATTTGCTGTATCAAAAACTTTTCTAGCCGCTGGTGAGTTATCATATAAGTCCTTCCCCATACCCACTTTTTGGGCACCTTGACCGGGAAATATAAACGCATATTTCTTCATTATGCAATTCCTTCTCTTAATCTAACAACTGTTGTACCTACTGTCATACCTGCACCAAATCCAGTTAAAATAGCACTACATGGAAGTTTCATTTTTCCACTTTCAATAGCTTCAACTAATGCAATTGGAATAGATGCAGCAGAAGTATTTGCATAATCTTTTATATTGGAAATAACATTTTCAGGGTTAAATTCTAATCTTTTTTCTAAAGCTTCTATTATTCTCATATTCGCTTGATGTGGTACAAGATAATCTATTTCATTCATTTTTAAACCTGATTTCGCAACACATTCTTCAATATAACCGGGAAGTTTTGTTACAACATATTTGTAAACTTCTTTACCATCCATCTTTACAAACATTTTAGGTTCTTCATTTGGCTCAACTAAAGGACAATTCTTACCAGGAGTTGGCATTTTTATAAAATCTCCTAAATGACCTTCTGCTTTTAAATCAATTGAAAGAATATCATCTTGATCATCATCAGAAATAGTTAAAACCATAGCTCCTGCTCCGTCTCCAAATAAAACACAAGATGCTCTGTCTGACCAATCCAAACATCTGGAAATAGCATCAGTAGCAACAACTAATATATTTTTTGCCATGCCTGATTTTATTAATCCACTGGATATTCCCATGCCATATATTAAACCTGAACAAGCTGCTGTAATATCAAAACAAGCTGCATTTACAGCACCAATAGCCGCTTGTATTTCACAAGCAGAAGAAGGATATATATGTGTACCTAAACTAGCTGCAGCTATAATATAATCTATTTCTTCTACATTAATTTTTGATTTTTCCAATGCTTTTTTTGCAGCACCAATACCCATTTCTACTGCAGATTCATTTCCAGAAAGAACACGTCTTCTTTCTATACCTGTTCTTGTTCTTATCCACTCATCTGATGTATCAATTATTTTCGTCAAATCATCGTTTGTAATTACAGTTTTTGGCACTTGAAACCCTAATCCTGCAATTTTTATTGGAATATTCATTTTATTCTATCTCCCCATAATAAGATGCAATACTTTTATTTACACCAGCTTCAACTGCATTATATGCAACCTTTACTGCATTTTTTATAGCATAAGCAGAAGAACGTCCGTGACAAATAACTGTTATTCCTTTTACACCAAGTAATAATGCACCGCCAAATTCTTCATAATTAACTTTTGCATACATTTTCTTTAGTATTGGTCTAACTAAAAATCCTATCATTTTCGTAATTGGATCATGGTAAAACTCTTGCTTTACCATATAGAAAAACATTCTTGCAACACCTTCAATAGTCTTTAATGTAACATTTCCGACAAAGCCATCACAAACTATTACATCACAATTGCCCAAAAATATTTCTTTTCCTTCTGCATTCCCAATAAAATTTAATTTATCTTTATTTTCTTCAAATATTTTATATGTATCTTTTGCAAGTTCATCACCTTTACCGGCTTCTTCTCCAATATTTAATAATGCTACTCTGGGATTTTCAATTCCTAAAACAGATTTCGCATAAGTTGAACCCATTATACCAAACTGATATAACATCTCTGGTGTACAATCTGTATTTGCACCAGAGTCCATTAAAACCAATGGACCTTTCATTGTTGGTAATACTGTCGCAATTGCTGGTCTTTCTATACCATGAAGCCTACCAAGTCCAAATAAACTTGCTCCCATTGCTGCACCTGTTGAACCAGCTGCGACTACAGCATCTGAACTTCCAGTCACTACTGCATTAACGGATAATACTATAGAGGAATTTTTCTTTTTCCTTATTGCTTGTCCTGGTGCTTCGCCCATTTCTATTACTTCAGAAGCATGAGTCTTTTTGATATCTAGCTTTTTTGTATTGATCTTTATTTTTTTTGCTGCAAACATTCCACCGCCTACAACTATTCCTTCTTGATCAATACGGTCAAGTTCTCTTTCAATGTCATACAACTTGCCCACCAATTCAATGGGAATATTATATTCCATTGCCGCCCATACAGCACCCTCTACTACCGCTTTAGGAGCATAATCTCCTCCCATCGCATCTATAGCTATCCTAGTCATACTTTCCTATATCCCCATTTTCTAATTGCTATTATTCAGCGTCCTTTACTTCTGTTTTGTCAGCTTTTTTACTTACTTTTTCGCCTTTATATGTTCCACATTCTGTACATACTGTATGTGTTAATACTGTTGCACCGCAATTTGTACAAATTGTTGTTTCTGGAATTGTTCCTTTCCAATTTGCTCTTCTTTTTGCTTGTGCTGATTTACCTGTTCTTTTCTTTGGTACTGCCATGATTTTATTCCTTTTCTAGTTTTATATTTTTAAATATTTCTAATCTCGGATCTGTGAAATCAGTTTTTATATATTTATTAACAATTTCACTTCCATTACAATTTATATCACAAACAAGCTTATTTGGTATATGTAATATTACACTTTGGTAAACAAAATCTGCCAAATCTATGTCATCTTTTCCATTTAGATCTTCTATAAAACTATTCTGTTTTATCTCAAACTCATCTGAAATACTGGGATTTAAGCCATATTTTGTAAAAAGCTCTTCTACTTCAAAATCAAATTCTTTTGTAAACTCTTTTAAACATAAATCACATACTAAATTTAATTTTGCTTTTATTCTTCCGCTTATTTTTATAAGAGTTCCAATTACTTCTATGTGCAATTTTGCTTCTACCGGAATATCTTTATTAAATTCTTCAAAAATTTTTGAAAAATTTACATCACTAATCTTTTTCTCTGTATTTTCTATCTCTGATATCTTTATATTCATATTTTTCTATTTTAAATAGAAGATGTTATTTGTCAAATAAAAAAGGGAACTTAAAATTGTTCCCTTTTTATTATATTTTACTGATTTATTAACCGCCAGCATTATAAGAGAAAGATCTTTGTATATTTTGCTGCAACATTTGATCAGCTGACTGTAACTCTGTATTTGCAGCTTGTAATTGAGTCTGTATTTTTTGCATTCTTATTTCTAATTGTTTGTCCAAATTCTCAAGTTCAACTCTGCGTGCTTCTAGTTGCTTAACTGCAGGCGAATCGGTATTCCCTATATCACTTATCTGACTTGTTAGTTGTGTTATAGTATCTGTTAGATTAAGCTTTTGTGCTGTAATATCATTAAGCTTACTTTCTAATTTATTTATGTAAGCTGTAAGATACATCTTTCTGTTAAATGCTATGAGAAATCCCATATATTTTTACCTTGTTTGATTTAGTGACCTGCCTTTTAAAAAAACATGTTCTGAATTTTGTGCTAAAATCAGTTCCGTTTTTTTTAGCTTATATTTTTCATAATTAATACGATATTGAATTTTTTTGAGTTTTTGTTTCACAGTCGCTATATCCTTTATGTATGTTAGCAAACTTGCAATAATAATTTTAACTGGATTATTCTTCTTTAAGAATGCCCTTGTGAAATTCAAAAAATTCCTTACCCTATTTATATGAAGTTGTAGTGTTGCCGTTGCTGTAGGTTTCGCCACAAAAGTTCTCCTTGCCTTGACAAGACTACATTAATACTAAAACATTTAAATTATATTTATTGCTTAATATTATAAATAGCCCCGTCTTTGCTTTTCCTATATTAAAACCTTTATATTACTGATTATTCTATCGGATTGGAATCTTTATTCTTTAATTTTTTTTACTTTTTTTTACTAAAAAATTTACATTTTTTTACATAAATGTAAATTTTTAATCTTTAATAACTACTTTATTAACTATTTATTATTTATAGAAATTAACTACATCATTTATCAAATTTATTATTTTTGTTGTAATTTCCTCGATATATTCTGCACTCGCCAAACCATTTACTACTATATCTGCGTTTTGCATCGTCGGTCTTATATAAATTTGAGCTGTTGTATTTACATCATTAAATTGATGCTCTGCTGCACTTCCAGTCTTCCCTCTCAATATTGCTCTTGTAAACCATCTTTCTTTTATTTTATCAAAAGGAGTAAATACATATACTTTTATATCGAATAAATCAACTAATTCTTCACCTAAAACATATAATCCTTCTGCTAAAATAGCCCTTGTCGGATTCTTATAAGCTCTGTTAGGAATACTTTCGCAAGTTACAAAATCATATTCCGGAGCATTTACACCACAACTATTTTTCAGACTTATTAAATGAGCTCGCATTAACTCTAAATTTATAGCATCAGGCTTATCAAAGCTAAAACCTGTTTTATATAATTCTTCATAACTTCCTGCTGCTTTTAACTCTTCTGATGTATCTTTATAATAATCATCACAACATAATGTTGTATATGTTTCATTAAATAATTTTTTTCTTAATGCCTTTGAAACATAATTTACCAATGTTGTTTTTCCTGAAGCAGATTCTCCTGTTATTCCAATAAGACACTGTTTCTGCTTATTTACTAAAAATTCTTTTACTGTTTTTATAATCAATTTTTCATTTATGGAAAGAAAAAGCGGTTGTTTTTGTGCTCTGTCTTCTTCTAATATATCTTTTATTCCATCTACTATCTTGAAAACACTTATACTTATATCTTCTTTTAAAAGATCTTTGTATTGATTAATTTCCAACATACTCTCACCTGACATTAAATACTCCGCTCTTTAAATACACTAATATAAAATGCAATTATAAAATAATTTGTTAGATTATGCACTCAATCTTAACATTTATTACAATAATATTTTATATACTGTTCTATTTCTAAAATTCTTTCCTCTACCAACACATATATAAATTCACATCTTTCGAGAATTTGCTTTTCATTATCCATTTTTCTTGATAATAAAAACTGTTTTCTTGTATTTACGACAATACTTTCTTTCAAGTCTTTTATTTTTGTACATATTGAAGAATCTATATATTTTAAATCTTCAAACATTGATGATAATATCTCATTTATTGTAAAAATTGCATCCAAAGGCTTATTTTTACAAATAGCATTTCTTAAATATTTTAAATTTTTTAATATTTTTTTATATACATTTAAAATCTTTTTTTTCTTTTCAATAAGAATCATTGTAAAATAATTTTTTGTAATTTGATATCCTTTTTCCGCCAATGTTTCTTTTTGCCTTCTGTCTATGTTAAAGTCAAAGAAAACAACATCTTTTGTATCTAAAATTATATAATCATATCTATCATTTTCGTGATTAAGATTATATACATTTTCTGTACATAAATACCAAATAGTACTAATTACTGAATTTATATAATCTACTGGATTTTTAAAATCTGTACCTTCTTTTTTACCTTCAAGACGAAATTCTAAAATTCTATTATTAGATGTATCCAAATCATTATATATTTTACAACCGGCCCAGCTTTTTATTAAATCTCCATCAACAAGTATAGATTCACCAATACTTATAGGTTTCATCAATCCTGGCATACACGCTGATGTTCTAATTGCAAACGCAACTTCCTCATCAGGTGTATTTTCTTTTGAAAATATATATGGAGTATTTGTATTTATATCTAAAGTTAAAATATGTAAATTTTTATCTAAATCTTTAAACTTTACCTTAGAATTTTCTCTGTATTTTTCTCCAAGTACTTTTTTCCCAATTTTTTCTCTTAACCAATCAAGAAATATTTCACCTTTACTTAATGAAATATCGGTATTAAATATATTTATATTAATATCTCTAAACATATTAAAATTAAAATTAAAGAACATGTCTTGGATTTCTTTTTCATCATATCCTGCTGCCAATAATCCTGCGAATACTGCACCAACGGATGAACCTGCAATATTATCAATTTCTATATTGAGTTCCTTTAATGCTCTCAATACACCAACGTAACACATACCGCGGACACCACCGCCACCAAATATACAATTATATTTTACTAAACTATCCAAAACCTTACCTCTTTTTATATATAATAATAGCCTAAAAATTCAATAATTGAAAATTTAGGCTATTTATTATACTTATTAAGAAATTATTGACAATTAGCTGCTTCTTCTTCTGTAACACCTTTTATTGTTAAGCTTACTTTGCCTCTATCATCAATTTTTATAATTTTTACTGTTACTATATCACCAACATTAAGTTTACCTTCAATTGTATCAATTCTTTCTTTGCATACTTGAGATATGTGAACCATACCATCTTTTCCTGGCGCAAGTTCAATAAATGCACCAAATTGTACAATTTTAACGACTTTGCCCTTACATACTAAACCTTCTACTGGTTTAAATGTCATTTGGCTAATCATATGTCTTGCAATATCGGCACCTTCTTTGTCATTTGAAGTTATTGTAACTCTGCCATCATCTTGAATATCTATTTCTGCACCTGAAGCTTCAATTATACCTCTTATATTTTTTCCGCCAGGTCCGATTACAGTTCCGATATCTTCAGTTGGAATTGTCATTGTAAATATTCTTGGTGCATATGGTGAAAGTTCTTTAGCCGGCTCTGTAATAACTTCTCTCATTTTTGACAAAATGTGAAGTCTTCCTTCTTTTGCTTGTGCTAATGCTTTCCTCAATGTATCATTTGCAATACCTTTTGCCTTCATATCCATTTGAAGAGCTGTAATACCATCATCATTTCCTGTAACTTTAAAATCCATGTCTCCAAGGAAATCTTCTATTCCTTGAATATCTGTCAATACAACAGGTTCTCGTCCGGGCTCTGTAATCATACCCATTGCAACACCACCTATCATACATTTTACAGGAACACCAGCATTCATTAAAGCCATTGATGAACCGCAAGTTGAACCCATTGATGTTGATCCGTTTGATTCTAATACATCAGAAGTAACTCTTATTGTATATCCAAATTCTTCTTGTGATGGAAGTGCTGGTACATTTGCTCTTTCTGCTAAATTTCCATGACCTACTTCTCTTCTTCCAGGACCTCTTAATGGTTTTACTTCGCCAACTGAATATCCTGGGAATATATATTTATGCATGTAATATTTTTCTGTTTCAGGATCAACACCATCTAGTTCTTGTTTCATACCTGGACCAGCCAATGTTGCAACAGATAATATTTGAGTTTGACCTCTTGTAAATACTGCACTTCCATGAGCTCTTGGAATAACTCCAACTTCACACCAAATAGGACGTACTTCATTTGGTTTTCTTCCGTCTGCACGAACTCCTTCATCTAAAATCATTGCACGCATTATTTTCTTTTCTGCAGTTTTAAATTCTTCTGCAACAAAATCAATACCTGTTTCTTCTATAATTTTATGTATATAATGATCTTCTGGAAGTGCTTCCACTTTTTCTTTTACAAGTTTTTTTGCTTCTTCAAGCTTTTCTTGTCTGTACTTTCTATCAAAATTATGATATGCGTCGAAAATCATATCATAAGCAACGTCATTAATTAAATTTTTAAGTTCTGTTGTATCATATGGGTTTACAAATTCTTCTCTAACGACACCACAATCTTGAGCAAATTGAAGTTGAGCATCACATTGTTTTCTAATTTCTACTTGTGCAAATTCAACTGCTTCCATAATTTCATCTTCAGTAACGAATTTACATCCAGCTTCAACCATAATAACACTGTCATGCGTACCTGCAACAACAATATCCAAATTTGATTTATCAGCTTCTTGATGAGTTGGATTTGCAATTAACTGACCATCGATTTTTGAAACTCTAACAGCTCCAATGGGACCTTCAAACGGGGCACCTGACAACATGAGAGCTGCAGAAGCTCCTAACATAGCTAAAGTATCAGGTTGATTTTGTTGATCATAGCTAAACAATTGAGCAACAATTTGTATATCATTTCTATAACCTTTAGGGAATAATGGTCTAATAGGTCTATCAATCAATCTTGATACTAATATAGCCTTATCACTTGCTTTACCTTCACTTCTGTTATATCCACCTGGAATTCTGCCAATCGCAGACATTCTTTCTTCATAATCAATCAATAATGGGAAAAAGTCTATACCAACTCTTGGTTCAGGGCTAACACAACAATGTATAAATAACATTGTATCTCCACATCTCACCGTAACTGAGCTGGTAGCTGATTTTGCATACTTACCTGTTTCAATCGTAACGATTTTACCACCAACAGGTATTTCAATTTTCTTTGTTTCTACCATGTTTTTCTCTTTTCTTTTTATACACTTCTATTTTCGCATAACATTATAACTTAAATATTTATTTATGTATATTTATTCCATTTTATTTATTATTGTTGTAATATCTAGACTATGATAGG
>CALUUL010000044.1 GCA_944323945.1 Candidatus Gastranaerophilales bacterium | reverse complement strand
AACGTTTAATTGTATATATTGTTATAGATTAATCTTGAAGCTTTAACTATAAATTCTTTTCCTTGGTGATTATTATATGGTCTTTTTGCAAGTATAACAACAATATATTTTTTTTCATTAGCTGTTTTAACAATTCCAGCATCGCCTAACATAAAACCAATATCACCAGTTTTATGAAGTAAAATAGCATCAGATGGCAACCCGGCTTGTAATAATCTGTTGTTTTTTACGTGTCCTAGATAGTCTGCCATTTGTTTTTTTGAAGAGTTAGATAGCAGGTTTGTAGAATCAATATTATAAAACATTTTTGCCATTTCTCTTGCGGTTGTAATATTAGTACCATCTAAGTCAGGAAGCCAAGTATTTATATGAGTCGTTTTTAGTCCCCATCTATTGATAGCTTTATTTACTTCAGACATTCCACCCATTTTAGCCATAATCATATTCGTAGACGAGTTATCTGAGTTTTCAATCATTATTCTTGCCAAATAATCCATTGAATGAGCAATACCACCTTGTGAGTACTGTAATTTTCCTGAACCTGATGCTCTATAAAAATCTTCAAGAACCATTTTGTCATTTAAAGAAAATTTACCATGTTCAATTTCTCTAAACATTTCAATTAATACAGGAATTTTAATTATACTCGCTGCAGGATATGGCTGATCGGCATTAATATCAACATAGCTTTTTCCGTCGTATTCCCAAACGTATATTGCAGGCTTTATTCTACTGTATTCGTTAGCTAAATCTATCAACTTATTTTTTAAATTTGTTCTTTCGTAAGATTCTTCAATGTCAACCATTATTGGATTTTTATATGTAGCTTCTTTAACAATGTATTTGCCGAGAAATAAATCTTTATACAAGTAATTGTGAGAAGGATATAAAATCTTTTTATAATCTATTTCTATAGGATTTGAATTTCTAACAGGGAAAATATCTGCAATAAATGTTTTAAATGAAAAAGGTAGAATATAAAACAACAATAATATTACACAAATGTATGCGAAAAGTTTGTTTAAAGTTACTTGTTTTTTTGTTTTTTTTGACTTTTGTATCGGTCTTATTTTTTTTATTTTGGTATCTTTGAAATAATATTGTTCGTAAACATAAGAATATAAATCTGAGTTCACTCTATTAAAGTTTTGTTTCGGCAATTATTTCCCCTCCTAAATAATATATTATATTATATTGAAAAAAAATTCTGCAATTTTGTAAAAATATGCAACAAATATATGTATATTTAACTTTTGTAATAAATTTGATAGAATATAATCAAACAGAAAGGGTATTTTAATGAGTAATCTAGTTATTTATACAGATGGAAACGCTTCAAATATAGAGAATTTATGTAGAAAAGTTATAGATTTTGAAATTATAGTTAAGAGTTGTGAAGAAATAAAAGAAATAGAAAATGAAAATGCAGAGTTGGCTGTTTTTGATATCTCTTTGGATAAATTAAAAGAAATATCAATGGTAATGAAATTTCCAATCCCTGTATTAATTGTTTCTGATGAAATTCCAAGTAATATAACTATAAGAGGTGAGGCCTTTGATTACATTGTAAATCCAATTAGTGAATATGAACTTTCTGTAAGATTAAAGAATTTAATAAAAATAAAAGAATTAAAAGAAAAAATTTCATCAATTACAACTACTGATGAGTTAACAGGTTTGCATAATCGTAAATTTTTAATAGAACGATTGGAATCAGAAATGTCAAGGGCTAAACGTTATAAATCAACAGTCTCTTGTATTCTTTTTGATTTGGATTTCTTTAAAGTTGTTAATGATATGTATGGCTATGAATGGGGTGATGTTCTCCTTAAAAAAGTAGCTGAAATGTTATTAAATTTAGCAAGAAAAGAAGATGTTGTTACCAGATACGGTGATGAAGAATTTATGGTTATTCTTCCTGATACAAGTGAAGAAAATGCCTTTATATTTGCTGAAAGATTCAGACGTGATGTAGAAAAAATGTCATTTATTCCAGCAGGTGAAGATGAAAGACATCCTGTAAAAATTTCAGGAGGAATAGCTTCATATCCATATATGGAAAATGTAGATGAAAATGCGAATTCTATAATAAGATATGCAGAACACGCATTATATAATGCAAAGAAACGTGGTAAAAATAGAATTATTTTATTCTCTCAAGTTAATTTGGATTATTAAAAATGGGAATATCTAAGGATAAAAAGCCTGTTTCATTTTCTTTCAATAATACAGAAAGATGTCAATCACGCTGTATTACTTGTAATGGCTGGAAAACGCCTGCTTCTGTAAAAGAACAGGAATTAACCATTGATGAATGGAAAAAAATTCTTTTTAATATTCATAATTGGATGGGAAACTATCAATTTATAATTTCAGGCGGAGAACCATTTATACGTGATGATGTTTTTGAAATGGCAGAATTCGCTTCAAGCTTAGGAGATACTGTTAATGTTGTTACAAATGGTTTAGCTTTGCCAGAAAAGTTAGAAAAGGTTTTAAACTCTGCTTTTACAAATATAACATTTTCTTTAAATGCGATACAAAATCCTGATATTCATAATATATCAAGAGGAAGGAAAGATGCATTCAAGAGAACAATAGATTCAATACAAAATTTAAATTATATGAATAAATATAGAGGTGGTCACAAGTGGAAGAATATTTTTCTTTCTACAGTTGTAATGCCGTCAAATTTGTCTGAGATTAAACCAATTGCTGAATTTTGTAAACTTGAAGGGATTGGTGTAAGTTACCAATTAATGGACAATGGAGATGCCTTTTCTACTGCAGTAGATTCTAGTAGTCAGATATACGGAAAGAATATAAAAGTTGCTGCACTAGAAGCAATAGATGAAATGATTGAGTTAAAAAATCAAGGTTATCCTATTTGTAATGGTTATAACCAATTAAAAGCTTTCAAAATATTGATTGATACTCCTGATGAAATACAAAATATTCAGTGTATGGTAGGAGAAAATAATTTCGCTATTGATCCTTATGGAAATTGTAGGATTTGTTTTTGTATGAAGCCTATAGGTAATTTAAAAGACAGTTTACCTCAAGATTTGTGGTATAGTGAAGAAGCAGATGAAGTTCGTGAACATATTTTAAATTGCACAAGAAATTGCAGATTGTTAAATTGTAATTTTAAGTAGGAAACATATGCAACAAGTAAAGAAAGAAAAATATATAAGTTGTAAGTGGTTAGAATCAGGTGTTTGTTTTGATAATGGAGTATATGGTTCTAATGTAAAATTATGTTGTTATATGAGCGCCCCTGGTGGTGGTAATTCAATGATTTTCGAAGATTATCATGGTGAAAAAATAAATTGGGATGAATTTTTTAGAATAAAGAAAGAATATAGAGATATTCAAAAATCAGGCGGAACTGTTGAAGGTTGCAGAGGATGTGTTTTCCTCGAAGAAAAGGAATGGGTACAGGAAGATTATATAGATTGTATAATTTTTGATCATTTTACAAAATGTAATTGTGCGTGTAAATATTGCTATACAGAAGAAAATAAAAAAATGTATAATACGCTTAAAACATATAATATATACCCAATTATAAAAGAAATGTTTGATAAAAACATTATAAGAAAAGGTGGGGCGATAGGTTTTGGAGGTGGAGAACCCACAATTTTACCAGAGTTTGATAAATTGATTTCTTTATTTTTAAAGAATGGATTTTCGGATATACGTGTTCCATCTTCAGGAATTAAATATTCAAAGATTATAGAAAAAGGTATATCATCAGGGCAATTATCAGTTGTTGTATCTATAGATTCATCATCAAAAGAAACATATAAGGAAATAAAACAAGTTGATGCATTTAATATTGTATGTAAAAATTTAAAAAAATATGCTAAAGCACAAAAAAATTCATACAATGTTATAAGTAAATATATAATTATTCCTGAAATAAATGATAGTATTTTAGAAATTGATAATTGGTTGAAATTTAATAAAGAAAATAATATAGGAATAGTGGTTATAGATATAGAAAATAGTTGGTTAGAAAAATATAGAAAAGAAAAACCAGATGAAAGAATTGTTGACTTGATTAAATATGTAATACAAAAGACAAAAGAAATGAATTTTTATAGATTAGAAATATGTGATAGAGCAAAGTATTTGATAAGGAATTAGATTTCAAATCCGCTAAACACTATTGCATTATTAAACATTTTAGATTCTTCTCTAACAGTTTTAAAAAAGTCTCTTACAAGAATGGCATTATTTTGAAGAAGTTCAAATCTGTTGTCTTTAAAAAATTTTTCTAGTAATTCTCCACCTTGAAGATATTTTCTATTTTTAATATATAATTTAAAATTTTTGTTTCGTTTAATTATTTTTTTTACTGCAAAAGATAATAAAGAAGGATAGATATCAAAAAATTGCGGAGGAACAATCGCATCAATAAAATAGTTAACATTGTCAATAGTTTTAATCTCAATGAAAGCTTTTAATGTTCCAGTTGTTTTATCTTCCATAATATACTTAAAATCGGAATCTGTATTAATACCTTGGAATAGTCTATCATTGAATTCATCTTTTTCTTTAGATAAAGAATACTTATAGTGGGTAATAAGATTATCATTAAATAAATCAGATACTTTTTGTGCATCAATATTTTTGAATTGTTTAAATTGTTTTTCATCAATATTATCTTCAATGAAATTTATGTTTGAAACACTCCAAAGAGCTTCAGTAGAGCAGAATCTAAAACCGCATCCTTTTATAAATAGATCTATAAGTTCATTTTGGTTATCATCAACGGAAACATAGAAAGTATCAACACCTCTTGCTCCAAATTTAGCAATTATATATTCAACAAGTTGTTTACCTTCTTCGTGAGAGTTTTTAGCTAAAAACAAGCTTTTAATCTGCCATTTGTATGGATTACCGTGTTGTGCTTTCACAGTTATAACACCTTTTATGTTGTTATTGTTGTCGAAAGTAACATATGTTTCGGGAAATCTTCTAAAATGTACATTATATGCAAGATTTTGAAAGTATGTAATTGGAACTGATATAAAAAAGAGACGTCTATAGCTCATAATGTTATCACTACAAACAACTGAAATCAATTTTTTTATGTGCAGAATATCACCAAAACTTATTTTTTTTATTTTAGCCATTAAAGTTTGTTCCTATATTATAATTATACCTTTTTTTTTATGAAGAACAAGCAATAATTATGCAAAAAGTTAAGAAAATATTAATAAGTATTGAGTAAAGAAATTGATATTTTATAATATTATGAGAGGGATGAGTCAGAGAAAGTATGAAAAATTTTTTTGAATATAAATTAAATAAAGGTAATCCTTTTGTAGATAGAAAAGAAAAAAAGGGAGAAGATATAAATACTATGACTGATGAAATTAAAGAAAATGAACAAGAAATCATTGAAGAACAAGAAGGAAATAGAGAAGTTGAAGAAACTTCAACAGAGGCAGAAATAGCAAAAGAAAATACTGATAAAGAATCTGAAAAATTAAAACAAGATTTTGAAAATTTAAATAATCAATATTTAAGGCTTGCTGCAGATTTTGATAATTATAGAAAAAGACAAGCACAAGAAAGAGAAGCATTACTAAAATATGGTGCCGAAGAATGTATGAAAAAAATAATAGACGTTGTAGATAATTTTGACAGAGCGTTAACAGTGGTAGAAAAAATTGATAACGTTGAAAAAATGAAAGAAACATTCTATGTTTTAAATAAACAGTTAACAGAATCATTGTCAAAGTTAGGTCTAGAACAAATAAAAAGCATAGGGGAAGTTTTTGATCCAAATATGCATGAGGCAGTAATGCAAACACCTACAGATGAATATCCTGAGGATACAATAATAACTGAGTTGCAAAAAGGATATAAGCTTGGAGAAAAAGTGTTGCGACCTGCAATGGTATCAGTAGCTGTAAAACAATAACATTAGTTGAAAGATTAGAAGATAATGAGTGATTTTTATGAAATATTAGGGATAGATAGGAATGCAACAAAAGATGAAATAAAATCTGCATTCCGTAAAAAAGCGAGGCAATATCATCCGGATGTAAATAAGGCTCCGGATGCAGAGGAAAAGTTTAAAGAACTTGGAAAAGCCTATGAAACATTAATGGATGATAATAAGCGTGCGACATATGACAGATATGGTGAGGATGGTCTAAGAGAAGCCGGTTTTAATACATCAGGACCGTTTGATGGTGGTTTTGGTGATTTAAATGATATATTTGAAAGTTTTTTTGGAGGTTTTGGATTTTCGGAACGTGCAACGAATCCAAATAGTCCTCAAAATGGTGCAGATCTGAGATTAAACTTGCAGATAGAATTTGAAGAGGCAGTCTTTGGAGTAAAAAAAGAAGTAAAAATTTCTCATTTGGAAACTTGTGATGAATGTAATGGAACAGGAGCTCAGAAGGGAACGAAACCAGAAATTTGTCCAACGTGTGGAGGTACAGGAAGAGTACAGCAAGTAACCAAAACACCGTTAGGAAGTTTTCGCCAAATAACGACTTGCCCAAAATGTAACGGTACTGGAAAAATAAATGCAAATCCTTGTCAAAAGTGCCATGGTGACGGAAGATTAGAAGTAGAAAGAACTCTTCATATAAATATTCCAGCAGGTGTTGATAACGGTTCAAGAATAGGTCTTGCACAAGAAGGAAACTGCGGTAAAAATGGTGGTAGAACAGGTGATTTAATTGTTGTCATTTATGTAAAAGAACATAAAAAATTCAAAAGAGAAGGGTTTGATATCTATTCTACAGTAGACATTACATTTCCGCAAGCAGCACTTGGAGATATAATAGCAGTTGATACTATTGATGGTAAACGTGATATAGTTATACCAGCTGGTATTCAACAAGATAAAATAATACAGTTAAAAGGAGCCGGAGTTCCTTATCTTGGGAACCAAAGCAAAAGAGGAAATCATAATTTTGTTGTAAAAATAAAGACACCTCAAATATTGAGTGCAGAGGAAAAACAATTATACAAAAAACTTTTTGAAATTAATTGTAACAAAAAGACTTCTTCAAAATTCATTGATAAAATGAAAAATGTACTCCATAATTAATAGAGGTAGTATGAAAATAAGATTATTTATTTTTGTTTTAATAATATCTTTTATAATGTCTATTCCAGCAGCGGCAACGCAGCTGCCAAAAGAGATGAAAAATTATTTATTAGCTCAGAAGAAAGTTCCTACTGTTAGGTTTGACAGTATAATTGTGTATAATAATGATGTTATGTATATTCCTGTACTGCCTGCATACCCAGAAAAAGTTAATGAAATAAAAATAGTAAAAACTTATCCTAAAAATCAAAGCATGGATTCATTACCTGATTTAGTTGTATTTAATAATAATTATTCGCTATTAAAGATTATTAGGAAGGATGCAAATACTTTAACCGTAAGAAATATTCCGGAATTGCCTGTAGAAGTTAAAACTGGTACAATTCCTCAGGATATAATGGTTCCAAGGGGGTTAGTTTTACCTGAAAATCTCGCAGGAATTTTAGGTGATGTTCATATACCATTAATAGGTAGTGCCAAGACTGCTACTTTTGTTAGCACAAGAAAAACTGCACCTTTGCCTTCAGGAAAAAGAGTTGAAGATACAAAAAAATATAATATACCATCTTCTTTAAAAAATACATTATTCTTTGTAAACAATTTCCAGACAGAATTTTTGCAAGTATTTTCATCAACAGTATCTGAACCATTATATTCATTAAAAACATCAGGTGTTATGAAAGATGTAAAACCTGTATTAAATGGAAAGTTTTTATTAGCTGCAACAAAAGATAAAAAAAATATAGATGTTATTGATATAAATAATGAATACGTTGCGAAACATATAGATTTGACAGCACTTCCATCTGAAATTGCAGTTGATGATGCAAGAGGGAAAGCATATGTCGCAAGTGTATCAGATGAGTCATTGTTTGTTATAGATCTAGCAACAATGACAATGAAAGAAAAAATACAGTTAATAGGTGCACCTCAAAGACTTTCAATATCTGATGATGGTAAAAAAATTGCATATTTAGATTTAAAAACATCAAATATTTATGTGCTTGATTTAGAAAATGATTATGCTAATAAATTAATTACTAATTATCCAAATACAACGAAACTAATTATAGAGAATAATATTGTTTATCTTATATCAAGGACAACCCCGAAGCTTAGGATTGTTAGTTTTGATTTATTACAGGATAATGAAATAACAAAAACAAAAAAGGACAAGAAAAGGGAAAAATTAAAAAAAGAAGAAGATAAAGAAGCAGATGCAGAAATAGCTACAACAGATATATACACTTCATTTGAGTTTGATGATAAACCGGAAGAGGAAAATGATAAACTTGTCGGAGATCAACTTCTTCAAAATGTAAAAACATATTCAACAAGTATAAAGGATGTGAATATTGGTACAAAGCCTGTTGATATGTATGAATATAATGGTAATATATTTATTTTATGTGCAGGTGATAATAGTGTTTATAAATATGACATACAAACCGGAGAATTAAGGAAGGAAAAGCTACCGGTAGATGGTTTTTCAAAATCATTTAGTCCAGTCCCAAATTCGAATCTGGCGGTAATAACAAATATGGCGGATTTAAAGTATGTTGTTTACGATATGGATAAAGAAAGAGCTATTCAAACTTTGCCTATTAGTGAATATATAAATACAATTATAATTTTGGAAAGAGAAGATGGACGATAAAACTTCAGAAATATTGAAAAATTTAGAAAAAACAGCTGATGACTTTTGGAATGTGTCTCATCAAACTGGCAACTTTATAAGTATTTTGATAAAAGCAACATGTGCAAAAAATGTACTAGAACTTGGAACATCTAATGGGTATTCAGGATTATGGATTGCAGATGCACTTCAATATACAAAAGGACATTTAACAACAATTGAATTTTGGGAAAAAAGACAATGTTTAGCACGTGATTATATTAATCAATGCGGACTTTCAGATTTTGTCACATTTAAAATAGGTCAAGCATACGATATTATTACAACTGAACTTACCAAAGAAAAATATGATTTAGTATTTATAGATGCCAATAAACAAGAATATATTAAATTTTTTGAGGCTGTTCATCCTTTACTAAAGAAAGGTGGTATTATACTTGCAGATAATATAACTTCTCATGCCAGTAAAGTAAAACCGTTTGTTGATGCAATATCAAATAATGATGAATATCAAGTTCAGATTTTGGACTTACCTGATGGTCTTCTTATGGCATATAAATTATAAGGTGGCATATGAATTTAGAAATAAAATCTGTAAATGGTGATATTATTAATATGGAAAATATTGGGATTTTTTATAATAAAGAAAATCAAAGAGCCAATTACATAGCATTAGAAGTAGAAAAAATACTAAAATCAAAAGCGATAGATTGTAAAATTTTAACCACTGAGAATTTTTCTTCTGATATTACTTTTTCAATAGTGCTTGGTGGTGATGGTACAATATTGAAAACAGCAAGATTTTATTCAAAATACGAAGTTCCTATATTAGGAATAAATTTAGGGCGTTTAGGTTTTCTATCTCAAGCAAAAGCGTCACAAATAGACGAGGCTATAGATTATATTTTAAAAGGAACATTTAAAATAGAAAATAGGATAATGCTTACAGCTTTAGAAGGGAAAATGAATGCATTAAATGATATAGTAATAAAAGGTGATGGTTTTTCAAGAACATCTAGATTGTATGTTCATATTAATGATAATATAGTTTGTGATTATTTAGCAGACGGTATAATTATTTCAACGCCAACAGGTTCAACGGCTTATACTTTATCAGCGGGTGGACCAATATTATTTCCAACCTTAGATGCAATTGTAATAGTTCCAATATGCCCTCATACAATGAATGCAAGACCAATAGTAATACCATCTTGTGAAGTAATAAAGGTTACATCAAGTCAGAATAAACCATTATTAAAAATTTCAGCTGATGGACAAAATACATTTGATTTAGGAATAAATGAGTCTATAGAAATAAAGAAGAGTGAATTTTGTGCAAAATTGTTATTATTAAATCTTCAGAAAAATTCGTTTTATTCAGTATTAAAAGAAAAATTACATTGGGGTTTATCTTGGAAGGGCTAAGATGATAAAGTCTATAACCGTAAAAAACTATATATTGATAGATGAGATAACTCTTGAATTTGACAAGGGTTTCAATGTTTTTACGGGTGAAACCGGTGCTGGTAAAAGTATTATAATTGGCGCTATTGATTCCGTTCTTGGTGCAAAAGTGAATAAGGATGTAATTAAAATAGGCTCCGATAAAGCTTATATAGAACTTCTTGTTGAATTACCAAAGGATTTTGACAGTTCTGTTTTTTCTGCGAACGGAATTGATATAGAAAATAATGAACTAATTATTTCTCGTGAAATAACGGCTTCTTCAAATCGATTTAGAATAAATGGTATTCAAGTTACGCAAGATTTCATAAAAGACATTAGAGAAAAATTGTTGGATATACATACTCAACATCAAAGTTATAATTATGTACAACCCAAAAATCATATTGTACTTCTTGATAATTTTGCGCTTAAATCTCATAGAGAAAATGTTGAGAAATTCGCAGAAAAATATTCTTTATATTTATCTTTGCAGAAACGTTTAGACGAGGTAATAAATATAGTTAATACAACACAACAGCAAGAAGATTTTCTGAAATTTCAAATAAAAGAAATAGAAGATGCGAATATAGAAGATATTGAAGAGTGTGAAAAATTAGAAAAAGAACTTGAACTCTTGGCTAATATTGAAAAGCTTAAAGAACTTTCTTATTCTTCATATTGGGCATTGTATGGAGATGATGGTAATATTTTAAATGCTTTAAGTAATGTCAAATCAAACATTTCAAAGTTATCCTCTATGGATGAGTCTGTTTCATCATTAGAAGAAGATTTTATAAATACATACGAAACTCTTAAAGAAATAGCATCTCAACTGAGAATTTATTCTGAATCCAAAGAAAATGATAACGAAAGAATGGATTATATAGGAGAACGCTTAAGTCTTCTTGAAAAAATGAAGAGAAAATATGGAAATACATTGGAAGATGTATTAAAGACATATGAAAATCTTGCTAATGAATTAAGTTCAATAGAATCTTCTCAAGATGAAGTTGTTAGTTTAGAAAAAGAAATAAAAAATATAAAAGAAGAACTTGAAAATCTTGCACAAATAATAAGTTCAGCAAGAAAAGAACTTGCAAAAGTTCTTTCTATTGCAGTAACAGAAGAAATGGAAAAGCTTGAACTGCCAAAATCTAAGTTCTATATTGATGTTCAATCTACAAATATGAATGAAAAAGGAACAGATAAAGTAGAATTTTTAATTTCAACAAACGTATCAGAACCATTGAAGCCTCTTGCAAAAACAGCATCAGGCGGTGAAATATCAAGAGTAATGCTTGCAATAAAAACAATTTTTGCACAGGCAGATAAAACAAATACTGTAATTTTTGATGAAATAGATACTGGAATATCAGGAAAGGCATCTCAAGCTGTTGCCGATTCTATTGTAAATCTATCTAAAACACATCAGGTAATATTGATAACTCATCAACCTATAATTGCAGCAAAAGCATCAGGTCATTTTTATGTAAAGAAACTTCAGGCTGAAACAACAAAAGTCAATGTATATAATCTAAAAGACGAAAATAGGGTGAAGGCAATTGCACTTTTAGCTGCCGGTGAAATAAATGAAGAATCTACCTCCTTTGCTAAAAAATTATTGGGAGTCTAGTTAATTTTTCTATTGCCATAACGGCTAATTTGTTTTTCCTTTTTGTTTGATAAATTTGTTTTGAATGGAGATAAATATGAGAACTATTATTTTTTATGATTCAAAACAATATGAACGTGAATTTTTTGAGACAGAACTCTTTGATAAGTTTAATATAGAATTTAAAGACTATGAACTATTACCTGAAACAGAGTTATCCTATGTAGAAGAAACTGCGGAAATAATTTCTGTATTTACAGCTTCAAGATTAACAAAAGAAACTTTAGAAAAGTTTAGCAATCTAAAATTAATTTTAACAAGATCAGTAGGATATAGTCATATTGACATTGATTATTGTAATTCAAAAAATATTATAGTAGCAAACACTCCGCATTATGGAGATTATACAGTTGCAGAGTTTTCTTTTGGTATTCTGCTAAATTTAGTAAGAAGAATTTCGTATGGTATAAATGAGTTAAAAAATGGAGATATGTATCCTGAAACATTTGGTATGGAGCTGTTTGATAAAACTATAGGAGTTATTGGTACAGGTTCAATTGGTTCCAAGGTAATAAAAATTGCCAAGGGTTTTTCCATGAATGTAATGTGCTATGACATTTGTAAAAATCCTGATATAGAAAAAGAGTATAATGTCAAATATGTTGATATAGATACATTGTGTAAGTTATCAGATATAATAAGTCTAAATGCCCCGTTAACAACTATGACATATCATATGATAAATACTGAGAAGATAAAATTAATGAAAGATAACGTTGTAATAGTAAATACAGCAAGAGGAGAATTAATAGATACAGAAGCACTATATAATGCACTTCTGGATGGTTCAATAAAAGGAGCTGCTCTTGATGTATTAGAATTTGAGGATACTATTTCAAATAAAAGACCCGGCTCAGATCTTAATCTTAAAAATTTAAGAACATCTTTAATTAATATAAAATTATTGAATTTGGATAATGTAATAGCAACTCCACATATTGCTTATGATACAAAAGAAGCTGTAGATAGAATTTTGAATAAGACAATAAAAAATTTATTTGAATTTGAAAATGGAGAAAAAGTAGAAAATAAGGTTTAAAAACAAAAAAAAATGCAAGTTTTAAGTAAGATTTAAGAACTTGCAATATTTACACTAGCCGAAACATTAATAACAAGATTATTATACTACTAAATTACTAGTTCGTAAAGTATACTACTAGACATTTTTTGAAATTATAATAAAAAGTTAATAATTATTTACATATAGATTGTAAGAAAAGTTCATAAACTTGTAATAATAATAAATTTATCAGATAATTTCAATGAGAGTTATAGAGGTAGTTAATATGAAAAAACCAGTTTTAGGTGTATTAGGAGCGACAGGGGTAGTTGGCAGAAATATTTTAGAAATTTTAGAAGAAAATAATGTAGAATTTGAAGATATAAAATTTCTTGCAAGCAAAAAAAGTGCAGGAAAAAAGATAGAATTTAAAGGAAAAGAATATACAGTCATAGAAGCAACTCCGGAAGCATTTGAAGGTATAAATATTGTTTTGGCTTCTGCAGGAGGTTCAACTAGTTTGGCATTGGCACACGAAGCGGTTAAAAGAGGTTGTGTATATATCGATAACTCGAGTGCTTTTAGAATGGAAAAGGATGTTCCCTTGGTAATTGTAGGAGTAAACGATGAAGATATAAGAAAACATAACGGAATTATTGCAAATCCAAATTGTTCAACATCGCAATTAATGTTGGCGTTAAAGCCACTGCATGATTATGCCGGAATAAAAAGAATGGTTGTAAGTACATATCAATCTGTTTCAGGTGCCGGTTTAGATGCTATAAATGAGTTAAGAGAAAATACAATAGCAGCAAATGAAAATAAACCTTTCGAAAATGTAAAATTTAAAAAACCGATAGCATATAATTGTATTCCACAAATAGATTCATTCTGTGAAAATGGTTATACGAAAGAAGAAATGAAAGTTACCAACGAGACAAGGAAAATTTTACATCTTGCTCCGGATACTCCAATTTCTTGTACTGCAGTGAGAGTTCCTGTTTTTGTAGGACACTCGGAAGCTGTTACTGTTGAATTTGAAAAGAATATTACACCTGAAAAAGCAAGAGAATTACTAGAAAATGCTTGGGGTGTAAAAGTAGTTGATAATGTTGAAAATTATGAGTTTCCAACAGCGATAGAAGCAGCAGGAACAAATCCTGTATATGTAGGAAGAATAAGAAAAGATATTGCATTTGATAATGCTATTTCATTCTGGTGTGTAGCAGATAACCTAAGAATTGGTGCTGCATTAAATACAGTAAGAATTGCAGAAAAAGTTATTGAAATGCAAGTATTTTAATAAGAAAGTATATTAACAAGTTATAGTAAAAAGGATATAAAAATGAGATATGATGCCGGTGAAATTATTACTGCGATGATAACTCCTTTTAATGAGGATTTGAGTATTGATTATATAGCATTAGAAAAGTTGATAAACAGGTTGATTACAACTGGATCAGATGCAATTTTAGTAGCCGGAACAACAGGTGAAACACCAACTCTATCTCATGAAGAAGAAGACAATTTATTTCCATTTGTAAAAAAAGTTGTAGATAGAAGAGTGAAAATTATAATGGGAGCTGGATCAAACTCAACTCAGACCGCTGTGCAATCGTCAATAAATGCTCAAAAAGCAGGTGCAGATGCAATTTTATCAGTAGTTCCATATTATAATAAGCCTTCCCAAAAAGGAATGTATGCACACTTTTCAGCTATAGCTAAAGCAGTTGATTTGCCTATAATTTTATATAATATACCTGGTAGAACGGGCGTAAATATGTTACCGGAAACAATTGCAAAACTTGCAAATGAATATAAAAATATTGTAGCAGTTAAGCAAAGTAATGCTGATTTGGATTTAATTAGTGATATAAAGTCTCAATGTCCTGATGATTTTGCTATCTATTCTGGTGATGACAGTTTGACATTACCAATGATGTCATTAGGCGCACATGGTGTTATAAGTGTAGCATCTCATCTTGTTGGTTTAGAGATGAAAAAAATGATTAAAGCATTTAAGAATGGAGATAATGAAGAAGCTTTAAAAATTCATTTGCATTTATATCCATTATTTAGAAAATTGTTTATGGCACCAAATCCTGTTCCTGTTAAAGCAGCTTTATCTAAAATAGGAATTATAAAGGAATATGTACGTCAACCATTGGTTATTCTAGATTTAGAGGAAAAAAAGTCTTTAGAGGCAATTTTAAATAATTATACTTTTTAAATATTATGTAACAAATAGGGGTTCTATTTGAGAAAAGGCTTAAAAAAACTACTACAATATTATAGAAAAGGTAATACGTTATCAGAAACACTTATTGCCTTAGTTATTGTAGGTGTAGTTTTTACAATAAGTATGGGGACAATAGTTGCTGATTATAACAAGAATCAGACTGTAGTAAGATTAAAAAAAATGTATTCTATTCTTAACCAAGCATTTGATCGTGCAAAAGCAGAGAACGGAGTAGTTGATTCTTGGAATTTCCCTGATGGATTGAGTGAAAGAGGCTCTTATTATTTCTTTGAAAACTATTTAAAACCATATTTGATACTTGCACGTGATTGTAAAAATTCTATTGATGGAAGTTGTACATATAATTTTAAAGAGCTTGATGCTACAGAAAAATCATTAAATTCAACATGGACAAGGTTCTTTTTAAATGATGGTGCTTTCATTGCTTTACAAACAAATTCAAATGAAACCTACAAAGTTGTTTATTTTTATATTGATACAAATGGTAAAAAAAGGTTGAATGTTGTAGCTAGAGATATATTCTTATTTGAATATTGGATTCAGAATGATATACATCCTGAATATGAAGGAAAGCTATTTCCTCTAGGGCATGAGTATTCTCGTTCAGAATTAATTTCAACATCTAATCCAAATAATTGTAATAGTACAAAAAATGGTAATTATTGTGCTGCGTTAATAATGTTAGATAATTGGCAAATAATTAGTGGATATCCATGGGCACAAGCCAGATATGTTGTGCAATAAATAAGAGATATTATTTATTATTAATAAGCTTGAAAATATCATTGCAAATAGTAAAAAGTTCTTTTGCTTGATTAAAATTAATCATGTTTGGACCATCACAAAGAGCACAATCAGGATTTGGATGAACCTCAAAAAATAGCCCGTTAACTCCAGCTGCAACAGCTGCTTTTGCTAATATTGGTACAAATTTTCTTTCACCATCTGATTGATCTCCACATCCTCCAGGTAACTGAACACTGTGTGTTGCATCGAAAATAACAGGATAACCTAATTCTTGTATTATAGGTATCGCTCTCATATCAGATACAAGATTATTGTATCCAAAGGTTACACCTCTATCAGTAATTGTTATTTGTTTATTTCCTGATTCGATTACTTTATTTGCAATTGATTTCATTTGTGATGGAGCTAAAAACTGGCCTTTTTTTATATTGATAATTTTATTTGTTTTTGCAGCTGCCACTAACAAATCAGTTTGTCTGCATAGAAATGCCGGAATTTGTATAATATCTGCAACTTCAGCTGCCATTGAGGCTTCACAAGGATTATGAATATCTGTAACTATAGGTACATTAAATTCATTTTTTACTTCATTTAGTAGTGATAGACCTTTCTCTATTCCTAATCCTCTATAAGAGTTTATTGAACTTCTGTTTGCTTTATCATATGAAGATTTAAATATAAAATTAATATCTAAATCAGAAGTTAAATTTTTTAGAAATTCTGCAGTTTTGAATAATATATCTTTGGATTCTATAGCACAAGGTCCAGCAAGTATGGTTAATTTATTTCCTCCTATTTCAAAATTATTTAATTTTACTTTATTAATCATACTATACTCCCAAAAAATTTCTAACTTCCATCCTTATAAAATAATTCTATATAATAATACATATTATTACAAGTAGATATAATTATTCAAATTAATTTAAAAACAGAGAAATAAGAGTAGTATATAAATAAAAAACTCCTCAGGTGGGACTCGAACCTACAACCCTTCGGTTAACAGCCGAATGCTCTGCCATTGAGCTACTGAGGA
>CALUUL010000043.1 GCA_944323945.1 Candidatus Gastranaerophilales bacterium | reverse complement strand
AAATAACAGGATTTATTATAAATACATAAATGACTATAAAGAGTACAACATATTGAATAATTTTATCAATAATTATTGTGATTTTATGGTGTCTATTACAACTACCTGTTTCTTTTTCCAGATTTTTATCTTCATTACTCATTATTATTAATCCTTATTAAAAGTTCTTAGGTTGGGTTTAAACACAACAATTTTCCACCATTTTTTATTGCATTCTTCTCTATTTTGATTTTCTTCTTGATTATTTTCTATATTCTTATTTTCGTCACTCATAGTATAATCCTTATTAAATGTCTTAAAACGCAAAATGCTGATATGGTCTTTACCACATCAGCTCTAACTTATTTTTTAGAAAGTAAAATATCTCTTCAACTTCCCTCACTTATTTTAAAAATTAAAATCTTTTTCATCTTAATTCTTAAAATTTTTGTTATACTCCATATTACAATTTTTTTTCATTCTTGTATATAACTATTTTAAAATATAAAATTTTCAACATAAAAAAGGAGGGGTTAACCCCCTCCTTTTAAAATAATATGTAATAATAGCTTATTTCATAGCATTTTCAACTGCAACAGCAACTGCAACAGTAGCACCTACCATTGGGTTATTACCCATACCAATTACACCCATCATTTCTACGTGAGCAGGAACTGAAGATGAACCGGCAAATTGAGCATCACCGTGCATTCTTCCCATTGTATCTGTCATACCATAAGAAGCAGGACCAGCAGCAACGTTATCAGGGTGAAGTGTTCTACCTGTACCGCCACCTGATGCTACTGAGAAGTATTTTCTGCCGTTTTCCCAGCACCATTTTTTGTATGTACCTGCAACCGGGTGTTGGAAACGAGTTGGGTTTGTTGAGTTACCTGTAATAGATACATCAACACCTTCTTTTATCATAATTGCAACACCTTCTGATACATCATCTGCACCATAGCATTTAACTTTTGCTCTTTCTCCATCTGAGAACGGTGTTTCTTTTAATACTTTCAATTCGCCTGTTTTATAGTCATATGCGGTTTCTACAGCTGTAAAACCGTTAATTCTTGCAATGATATAAGCAGCATCTTTACCTAAACCATTTAAAATAACTCTTAAAGGTTCTTTTCTTACTTTATTTGCATTTCTTGCAATACCAATAGCACCTTCAGCTGCTGCAAATGATTCGTGACCGGCTAAGAAACAGAAACATTTTGTTTCTTCTCTTAATAACATAGCACCTAAATTACCATGTCCTAAGCCTACTTTTCTTGTATCACCAACTGAACCCGGAACTGCAAAAGCTTGTAAACCTTCACCGATAGCTTCAGCTGCATCTGCTGCATTTTTGATACCTTTCTTTATTGCAATTGCACATCCTAATGTATATGCCCAAGATGCGTTATCAAATGCAATTGGTTGAATACCTTTAACAATTTCATCTACATTTATACCTTTTGATAGACATAACTCATTTGCTTCATCTAAAGATTTAAAGCCATATTCTTTTAGAACTTTATCTATAGTTTTTTGACGTCTATCTTGTCCTTCAAATTTTGCCATAGTTTTATTTCCTTATTTTAATTAGTTATACAAATTTTATTATTGTTTACGTGGGTCGATTGTTTTAACAGCATCTTGGAATCTGCCGTATGTTCCAATATTCTTTTCATAAGCTTCTTTTGGATCTTTTCCTGCTTTAATAGCATCCATTACTTTACCCAAGTTAACAAACTTATAACCGATTACTTCGTCATTTTTATCTAAACCAAGTTCTAAAATATAACCTTCAGCAAGTTCTAAGTATCTTACACCTTTTTGTTTTGTAGAGTGAATTGTACCAACTTGTGAACGAAGACCTTTTCCTAAATCTTCTAAGCCGGCACCGATTGGAAGTCCGCCTTCTGAAAATGCTGTTTGAGTTCTTCCGTATACTATTTGTAAGAATAATTCTCTCATTGCAACGTTTATAGCATCACAAACCAAGTCTGTATTTAATGCCTCTAATATTGTTTTACCCGGAAGAATTTCACCAGCCATAGCTGCTGAGTGAGTCATCCCTGAACAACCTAATGTTTCAACTAAAGCTTCTTGTATTACACCTTCTTTAACGTTTAATGTTAACTTACAAGTACCTTGTTGCGGAGCACAACATCCACAACCATGAGTTAAACCTGAAATATCTTTAATTTCTTTGCACTTTGTCCATTCACCTTCTTGAGGGATTGGAGCAGGCACGCCTTTTACACCTCTTTTTACACAACATTGATTTTCGATTTCATGTGTAACTTGCATATTACCTCCTGTTTCTTTATCCATTATTTTATAAATAATTATACGCTAACCTAATATCGGTCTACTAAATTATATTGTAAACAAACTTTCTTGTATATAATTATAAAAAAGATTAAATAAACTTTTCATATCTTTTTGAACATAAAAAACTAAGGACTTGTTATTTTTAGTCCTTAGTTTTTATGTATTAAAAACAGGAAATTAATCAAAATCAACCTGAAATTCCATATTGTTTCAATACTTCTTGATATTTATTGGAAACTCTATTGCTTAATTCTGTTTTTGTAATACTACCGTCTCCATCAGCATCAAGTCCGGAATTCGCATTGTAGTATACAGATGTTGAACTATCAGATGAAGAACATAGTACCTCTTTATCTATGAACGCAGGCAAGAAACATAATGTATACAAGTCACCACCTGTTAGTCTTTGACCTGAACCGCCTGTCCAATTAGAAAAATATTGTTCTACATAATCTAATTGTTCAATAGCACTCATATTTAGTAGTTCTTGAGTTGTTGTACCCAACCCCCTTGCTGTTGATGGCATAAATTGTATTAAACCCGTTGCACCTCCATTATTATTATATGCTGAAGGATTTATACCTGATTCACTCTGCATCATACCAATTAAGTCTTTTGGATCACAATTGATATTTTTTGCAACTTCTTCAAGCTTTGCACAAAAACCACTTCCTAGTTTAGCATCCAATTCAGCCACCAAAGCATCCGGCAAACTTCCGCTATAATGAGATTTTTCTGATTCTGTCTCTTCTGCCTCTTTTGTTCTAATTAGTTCATTTACTTCACTTAATTCATCTAAAGCTGTTGTTAATTCTTCTTGAGCAGTTGGAAGCTTATCTCTTAATTCATTGAGTTCCTGTTCTACTGCTTTAAATGCTTCAAGTGCTTTTACTACTGGACTGTTTGGATCATTTTGACAAGCTTCCAGAATTTCATTTTCTATACCTTCTTCTTCTTCTTGAAGCATTTTGAGTGTTTCTTCTTTAGATTGAAGCTGTTCCTTCAACCCTTTTGTATTTCCACCACCATTTAATAATTCATCCAAACGTTTACATTCTTCTTCATCAGCAGGAATTGTATTATTTTCTAATTCATCTATCTGAGCTTGAATTTCTTGTTTTGCTTGATCTATTTTTCTTTGTTCTTCTGGATCATCTGATGATACACCTTCATACGAAGATAATGCACTCTTCAAAGAAGATAATGTTTTATTATCACTATCAAGTTTATCATTTGCTTTATTTAATGAAACTTCTGTTTCTGATATCTGGGAATTTAATGAATCAATTTCTCCTGTTGTCTTTTCTATTGATTTTAGATTATTTTCTCTTCTGTTTTTTAGTTCATCACTTATATTTTTATCATTTTTGACAGCTTCATCATATGCATCTCTTGCATCTTTATATTTTCCTGCTTCGATTTCGTCTATATCAGAAATTATTGTATCAACATTGTTCTGAGCATTATTAACATTGGTTTGTCTTGTTGTCTGCTCTTTCTTTAATTGATCCAAATTCATATCATTAATGTCTGTTGGTGAGGTATTTTGAGCAGTTGATAATGAACTTCCGCCACTGTTATAACTTCTACCTGTTGAAGTCAACGCTTGAGTTGGGTTAGATGTCTGTCTTGCTGATATGTTATCAGAAGTTTTTCCGCTCTCTGATGCTACAGTTTCAGGTATATCTTCAACCGATACAGCATTTTCAGGAAGCTTTACATCATACCTATAATTCCCGTTTTTCATTTCCTCAAATGCTTTTTCCAAATCTTCTATACTTAACTCTTCTTTATCACCTTGAACATAACTTTCAAATAACTCTTTTTCAAAATCACTTATTTGTCCATCGCCATCAACATCTAGATATTCTAATGCTTCTTCACTACTATATATAGATTCTAATACATTATCAATAGCAACAGAACCCTTTATGTCTTGTATTCCTTTGGCTATTCCGTCAAATATTGTTTCAAAACTTTCAGGATTTTCCTGCATTATTGCATCCACTGAATCTAAAAATGCAGTTATTTCTTCTGTATCAACAGTCTCATTAGCATTTGTATTGACAGCTGCAAATAAATCTTCATCGCTGTTAAATGCTTCTGTTAAAGCATTCGCAAGAAAACTTTCATTAATAGCATTTCCATTTTCAGATTCACTTACAAATGTATCAGACCCTTCTTCAGAGGAATTAGTTTCACCCGATTCTAAAACATCTTTAATATCACTTATACTTTTTGTAAATATGGAAACATCCGAATATCCATTTTCCTTTAAATATGTTTGGAAATCAGAACTATACATAAATATACTAAGGTCGGGACTATAAGAAGATATTTCTTTAGAAGCTTCTTCTCCGTACTTATCAATCAAATAATTAATAAAACCTGTTTTAATTTCTGAAATATTTTCCATATACTACCTTTTTCTTTTTACAAACAATTTATCGGCAAATTTATATAGAAACTTTATAAATTTTTTCTAGTTTTAATAAATATTAATCTTAATAAAAAATGTTTTTAAAATAAAAATATTCCACTTTTAAATTAGATAAAGAAATTTACATAAAGCTATAGAGAAATAAATCATTATCACAAAGTAATAAACCTGATATTATGGAACAAACTATAATTGAAAACTTAACTATTTCCCAAACTAAAAATATTATAAATTTCCTCATCAGAAAGCTCAGTAATGACTTTTTCACCTTCAAATACAGCTAAGTTTACAAGTTCTTTCTTTTGTTTAATCATTTCATCTATTTTTTCTTCAAAAGTACCTATAGTAACTAAACGATGGACCATAACATTTTTATCTTGTCCGATACGATAGCTTCTATCAGTTGCTTGTTCTTCAACTGCAGGGTTCCACCACAAATCATAGTGAATTACATTCGTCGCAGAGGTTAAATTCAAACCTGTACCACCGGCTTTTAATGACAACAACATTATTTTTTGATCAGGATTTGTTTCAAACTCATGTAACATATTTTGTCTTTGGTTTGTATTCAATGATCCGTGAAAAAATAATGGAGATATATTTAACTCATTCTTTATTATTGTTGAAAGGATATTTCCCATTTCTTTATATTGTGTAAAGGCTATAACTTTTTCATCATTTTCCAAAATCTGAGATAATAAAGAAATAAATTTTTCAGTCTTACCTGAAACATCCTTCGTCATTTCACCATATTTTAAATATTGAAACGGATGGTTACATATTTGTTTTAATGCAGTAATAAGTTTGAATATAATACCACGCCTGTTTATACCTTTTTGACTTGATATATCAGTCATTAAAGAATTCAATGTTTTTTCATATAAAGCTGCTTGTGTCTTTGTTAAATAACAATACTCATCTAAAACCATTTTTTCAGGAAGATCATCTATAATTGTTTTATCTGTTTTTAATCGCCTTAAAACAAAAGGTGAAATAGAAAGCTTTAATTTATCAGCCTGTTCATATTGTTTAAATCTTTCAATAGGAATAGCATAACACTTTTGAAAATCTCTAATTGAACCTAAATATCCTTTATTAATAAAGTCAAATATACTCCATAATTCAGTCAATTTATTTTCAACAGGAGTACCAGTCATCGCAATTTTTATATCTGATTTTAAAGACTTAACAGCTGCAGTTTGTGAAGTATCAGGATTTTTAATATTTTGAGCTTCATCAATAACAACCATACCCCAAGTTGTTTTCTTTACTTCTTCAATATCAATTCGAAGAATTGCAAATGTAGTGATTAAAACATCAGCCTTTAAATCTAACTGACGTTCAGGACCATGATATGCACTTGCCTTTAAAGACGGTGCAAACATATTTAATTCTTTTATCCAGTTACCCATTAAAGTTGTAGGACAAACAACAAGAACAGGATCTTTTAATTTATTTTCTTCCTTCAATTTTAAAATCAAACTTATAACCTGTATAGTTTTCCCAAGCCCCATATCATCAGCAATACAAGAACCAAATCCTTTGGTAGTATTGGTATATAACCACTTTAACCCTCCCATTTGATATGGTCTTAAAACACCATTCAAGCCTTCAGGTGGAGTTACTTCAACTGATTTACCTAAATCCTTAACAATATTCGCAAATGCTTCATCATAATCAAACTCATAATCACTTAAATGACCTGAAAATGCTGCATGCAACATTTCCATTCTTGATATCTTATCAATTTTCGGATTTTTTAGTTTATTTATTATTGTTTGTGCTTCATTTTGATCAATTAATATATATTTGTTCTTGAATTCTATTATTCCGTTTGCATCTTTTATAAGTTTTTCAAATTCTTCCACAGATATTTTTTCATCTCCAATTGAAACTTGGAAAGAAAAATCAAAAATACTTGATAAACTTATATTTCCGCCTTTACCGTTCAAAATATCAGCAACATCTTGTTCTCGTGAAGTTTTAATTTTGGCATTGATAGAAGCTCTTGGAACTACTATATTTCCAAAGTTTGGAGGAAAATTAATATTAATTCCTGCTTTATTCAAATAATATGCAGTATGAATCATTAATTTATATACATCATTTAAAGATAAATACATTTTTAAGTTATCTTCATCTTCAAATAATGTTTCTAATTCTTTATAATAACGCAATGCATAATTCAATTGTTTTTCAACTATAGTAACCAAATAAGAACTCTGATATCCCCAATATGTTCCATCTTTGTATATTTCAAGAAGTTGTTTGGGCGGTTCTTTCTCATTCAGCTTTTCATTATTTGCTTTTACAGAAATTGTCAATAAAAACTTATCTTCTTCAATTTTTTCTATGTCAAGTTGTGGGCTCACAGGATACTTGCCAATATAAATTTCATCAAGCCATTCACTAATCGCTTCGGCTAAATCTAAAGAACGAATATATCGTTTATTATTGGTAGGTTTTATAAAATACACAGAAGAAATTATATCTTTAAATTTATATGCTTTAAATTTCAAAAATTTAAAAATAACATAATTCAAATAATCTTCAATTAATTTATCTGCTATATGTTTTTCATTTGAAATTTTTGTAAAATCTAATGTATTAACTTCATCTATTGAATCTTGAAGCAAATCATTAATTGCAAACATTTCATATGTTATAGTAAAGAAATTCTCTGTTTTATTTACTTTAGGCAAAAAATAAAGCTTTTCAACTACTTTTTTTACAAATTGTGTAACAATATTAAAAATCTTAAATGATTCTGTAATATTAGGAGCTTCTACGATTGAATCAAAACCGGAAAAATACTCCCAGATTAAATCTAATGGAACTTTATATCCGATTTTAGTGTCCTTTTTACCATCTTCTTCGATTTCATATGCTGTAGAAGAAAATCTGTACATAGATCCTTTTGATTTTAAATAGAAGTCAAAATTATTTGTCGGAGTAACAAAAACCTCATAATTTTTACTTTCTTTTATTAAATAAAAATAAGTGTTTTTTATTACATGACTAGAATTTTGAAATGTATTTGCAAATTCATCTTCAACAAGTTGATATATTGTACTTATCATCAAACGAAAATCTTTTTTTTCACAACCAACCGGATTCTCTGTTAAATTATGAAACATTTCGTCTATATTATTTTTCTTAAAAGAAAACACAAACTCATTATTAATAACTGTTTCAGATGTCATGTAAAACCCTTTATCTAACCTTTTATACATTATACAATAAAAATCTTTAACGAAAGTATACTTTCTTGTTATGATTTTCTTATTTTGTTATAATTCTATTTTGTTGTAACTAAACGCACATAAAATTATTACACAATATTCAAAATAAAAATGAAAACTTGCAAATATATAAATAATACTCTTGTATTTACTTCTGAAAGTATAACACCTTGTTACTCTTGTTTCGCAGACAAGGCACCTTATTACCTAAAAAATACAGAAAATGAAAACTTGGACTTTAAAAATACAAAACAAATAATACTAAATGAAATAAACAGTGAAAAAATTCAAGAATTCCCTTGTTCTAATTGTTCTCAACTTATAGAATACAAAGAAATCCCAGATCAATATAAACAAATAATACTATGCTTTTGGAACAATCAACCAATAAAATATAATATATTTGAAGTCATTCAAGATTTATATAAACAAAATCTTATAGATTCAAATAATTTATTTATAGAATTTCAAAGTGGAGATATAGATAATTTCCGAGAATTAAATAAGCTAATTTCTATGTTTGAGGCCAATGGTTATAAACAAATTAGTTTTTTAATGAATAACATAGTATACAGACCATTTATTGATGAAATATTAAAACAAGGAAAAGGAACTTTATCTGTTATTTTTGATCCTAGAGATAAACGAAATTCAGATATCAGCATATTTGCCAAAATACTTAGAATGTATATTGGTAATGCAAAAGATAAAAATAGTATAAAAATATATTATACTTTAATAAAGGATATAAATGATAATAAAAAAGATATAAAAAATTTTATAGAAACTATATTTAAAGTAGGTATAAATATAATAGGCTTAAGACTTGATTATCAAGACATAGCGAATTGGATAAATAAACCCATTCCACTAAAAAACTGCAAAAAAGATTATAGTAAACTAATTATATATTTTTTCAAAATAGCCAAAAAGTATAGTTTTTATTTGGATATGGACTATCCTGAACAAAATATTGTAATGAGAAAAATATTAAAAACAAATAAACTTCAAAATAAATCATTTATAGAAAAAATTAAAAACTTTTTTACAAATAAAAAAGACAAATATGGTAAAATGTTTTGGGAGAAAATATGAAATATAAAAGTTGTCATTTAATAGAACACGGTATATCAATTGATGTTGATTCAATTAAAGCTTGCTGTTTATCAAGAGAGTTTAACAAAGGACAACTTCCAATTATAGAAAAATATGAAAATAGTAAAATCAACTGGAATGAAATTTTTGAAATAAAAAAACGACATAGAAAACATCAACAAGTAATGAATTTATCACTATGTGAGGGTTGTTATAATCTTAGAGAAGAAGATTGGGATGATGAAGATTATATTTCATATATAAACTTTGATCATTGGAGCCAATGTAATTCTAATTGTATTTATTGTGGAGTTCAAACAAATAAACCAAAAACAAAAAACAATACATTAAACGCAATTAAAGAACTTATAAAAACAGGTAAATTTAAAAATACGGGAGAAATAACTTTTCAAGGTGGAGAACCTACAATATTAAAAGAATTTGAAGACTTAGTAAAAATTTTTATTAAAGAAGGTTCAAAGATAAGAGTTCATTCCTCTGGTATATTATTTAGCAGAGCAATAAGAAACGGATTAAAACAAGGCAAATTGACCGTTGTAATTTCACCTGATTCTGCTTGTAAAGAGACTTACAAAAAAATAAAAAGAGTAGATAAGTCAGATAAAGTTTGGAATAATATCAAACATTATAGAAAAAACTTAAAAGGTGATTATGCAAGTCTTGTTAAAGTAAAATACATATTAATACCTGGAATTAATGATAATTTAGATGAAATCAATTTATTTTTAGAAACAATAAAAAAGTTTGATATAAAAAGCATTATAGTTGATATTGAATATGCCTATGCAAACTCACATATTAATAATATTTCACCACACATATTTATATTAATGGATTATATAGAAAATTTTGCAAACAAAAATAATATAAACTATGAATTGTATGATTCTGCAAAATATGCAATTCAAAATAGATCTAACGAAAAATTAAAACAATTTGATGCAGACTTTATAAAACAAGAAATTGCAAAATTTACAAATAATCTATAAATTTTTAACCCTGCCTTGTTTTTTAAATACAGTAACAATATTAGATAAATCCCAATACTTTGTTTTTATTTTAAATGAAGCAGTTTGGAGATATAAAATATTCTTTGATTTATCATAGTAAGTATGCTTATAATCGTCAAAACAATGTATACTATAATCACAAAAATATTTGGATGGAAATATAATTTTAGCTTTTTGTCCTTTTTTAGTTAAAAATATTGATCGTATCATTGTACCAAAACACATATTATTATTTAAAAATGTATATTTATTTAAATCAGATTGTGGAATATTCAAAACCACATTATTTGATTTAGCAATCAAATTTTTCAAATAAGCCTCATATTTTCCAAACTCATAAAAGGAATGTATTTGCCAACTTAAATTAAGAATTCCAAAAATACTTGCAACTATAATTAAATTAGAAAATACAAACTTATTATATCTTGATATGTCTATTTTTAAATAATCTAAAAGAATAATTAGTAAAAAAACAGGATAAAGGAACCATAAAGCAATACTATAATAATGTAATTCAACTTTAGGGTCTGGAATAAATCTGGTTTTTAAATATAAAGTTAAAATCGATAATAAAACAACAGGAGCAACAAAAAGTAATATACTTTTCCAGTTAAATTGTTTTTTATAGAAAAAAGCAACTATTACACAAATAAAAGCAAACAATGTAATGATTAAATTTCCGGAAAAAAGATGATTTAAAGTAATAATTGAACCATCAATCCATTGGTCAAGACCTAATTCAACATCAACATTAGACTTTATTCCTAAATAAATAGTTCTAATTGGAATATAAAGGGCATATAAAATACCAAAAAAACCAATAATTGATTTTCTATACAAATCCTCATTTTCATTTTTCTTTACTATATATAAATTACTAAATATGAAAAATATGAATCCTAAAATAGCTGAAGTTTCGAACGATTCAAACATATATATTGATAATAAGGAAATAGGCAAAATATCTATTAATTTAAATTTTTCATGTGAAAGAAAATAAGCAAGTAATGAGAAATAAAAAGGTATAGCAATATGAATTTCTCTAATTGCCCAAATAGCATTTGGTATGCACAATAAAGAATAGAAAAGGAAACCAATAGTTGCAATATCATATCTTTTTGTTCTCACTGCAGATAAGTACATTACAATAAGACCAAATAAATGAATAATAAAATATGAAGATGACCAAAGCTTTAAAGAATATATTATAGAATTATTTTTTATAAAATTAAAAATCAAATTAAATGGAATGGCAATAAGTAAATCATCAAAACTTCTTGTTCTATTTTGGTTAATAATTAAAAATTTATTATAATTATCATCAGCCTGAAATATAACACTTGCAAAAGAAGCCGGAATATCAAAAAATAATCCCACCGAATTTTTCCAATAAGCAAATACAAATACAAAAAAGGCTAATAAAAAACAAGCTATCCAAAATTTATTTTTACTAAAAACATCATAATCAAATTTCATTTTCCACCCAAATAACACAAATAAAAAATAATCATATAAAATATAATATAATATAGAAAATATAAATACAATAAAAACACATGAAAAACACTTTTTATTATGATAAAATTTTAATTAATATGTCGGAGGAAAATCATGATTAATAAAGAGGAAGTAAAGCACGTTGCAAAACTTGCAAGGCTTGAACTTACGGATGAAGAAGTAAATAAATATTCTCAGCAACTAGGTTCAATTTTAAAATATGTAGAACAAATGAATGAAATTGATACAACCGGAATTGAACCAATGCCACATGCTATTCCAGTATATAATGTAATGCGTGAAGATGTTGTCAAATATGAACAAACAAAAGAAGAACTGATGGCGAATGCACCATTTGAAGAAGACGGTTTCTTTAGAGTTCCCAAAATAAACTAGCGTTTTTAGAAAAAGTAACACTAGATTAAAAAGAATTGAGGAGATATGAGCACAAAATATATTTTTGTAACAGGAGGTGTTGTTTCTTCATTAGGTAAAGGAATTGTAGCAGCGTCTCTTGGTCGTTTGTTAAAAGCTAGAGGTTTTAGTGTTGTAATACAAAAATTTGACCCATATATAAATGTTGATCCTGGAACAATGAGCCCATTTCAACACGGAGAAGTTTTTGTTACAGATGACGGAGCTGAAACTGATTTAGATTTAGGTCACTATGAAAGATTTACAGATACTAATTTAGGAAGAATCAACAATGTAACATCAGGAAGTATCTATCAGACCGTTATAAATAAAGAACGTCACGGAGACTATCTTGGAGCAACTGTTCAAACAATTCCTCATATTACAAATGAAATAAAATCAAGAATAAAAAAAGCAACACAGCAATTTAAACCTGATTTCATTATTGCAGAAATTGGTGGAACAATTGGCGATATTGAAAGTTTGCCATTTATTGAATCAATAAGACAATTTAGAAGCGAAGCAGGCTTTGGAAATAGTATTTCCATACATGTAACCCTACTTCCTTATTTGCCAACATCAGGTGAATTAAAAACAAAACCATCTCAACACAGTGTTACCAATTTGAGGAGTTATGGTATACAGCCTGAAATATTAGTTTGCAGAACAGCAAAACCAATTCCTAAAAAAGAGAAAGAAAAATTGGCACTATTTTGTTCAGTTCCTAAAGATGCAGTTATCGAATGCAGAGATATGAAAAGTATTTATGAAGTTCCACTAGCTCTTGAAGAACAAAATATGGCAAGTGTAGTACTTCAAAGATTATTTATGCAAGATGTAAAACCAAATTTAGATGCTTGGAAAGAGCTAGTTAACAGAATAAAGAATCCTGAAAAAACAATAAAAATAGCAATAGCTGGTAAATATACAAAATTATCCGATGCCTATATTTCTGTAGTTGAATCATTAAAACATGCCGGATATGAAAATAAAGCACAGATAGACATTAAGTGGATAAATTCAGAGGATTGTATAGCTTTTGAGAAAGCAAAAGAAGCACTATCAGATGTTGATGGTTTAGTTGTTCCGGGAGGATTTGGAATAAGAGGAATTGAAGGTAAATTAAATGTAATAAGATATGCAAGAGAAAACAACCTTCCATTTTTAGGATTATGTTTAGGAATGCAATGTGCAGTAATAGAATACGCAAGAAATGTTGTTGGATTAAAAGATGCAAATTCTATGGAATTTAATGAAAATACACCATATCCTGTGATTGATTTAATGACAGAACAAAAAAATGTCGAAGGTTATGGTGGCACAATGAGACTTGGTCAATTCGAATGCCACATACAAAAAGGAACAAAAGCGGAACAAGCCTATGGAACAAATGTTATATTTGAAAGACATAGACACAGATATGAAGTTAATAATGAATACCGTACACAAATAGCTGAGAAAGGGTTAGTATTCTCAGGACTTTCCCCAGATGGAATGCTTTGTGAAATGGTTGAATTACCTCAAAATGATTGGTTTGTAGCATGTCAATTTCATCCTGAGTTCAAATCAAGACCGGAAAAACCACATCCATTATTTGCAGGGTTAATAAATGCAGTACTAAGACAAAAAGAAAATAAATCAAAAGTTATAGAAAACGTATAATAAATACAATAAAAAAAGAGGTTTATTTATAAAACCTCTTTTTTATTAACTAATACATCTTATCCATATCTTTAGATTTTTTACGCCAATCTTTTATAACTTTAACCTGTAAATCTAAATAAACCTTTTTATCAGCTGTAAATTCTATTTCTTTTCTTGCTTCAGTTCCTATTTTTTTCAACATTGAAGCATTTTTACCAATTAAAATACCTTTTTGAGTTTCTTGCTCAACAATAATTTTTGCTTCTATTCTATCCAGTTTTTCTTTTTCTTCGTAATTTTCAATAATAACAGCAACACTATGGGGAACTTCATCATGAGTATATAAAAGAATTTTTTCTCTTATAAGTTCTCTTGCAATATTTCTCATTGTTTCATCTGTAATTTGTTCATCATCGTAGACTTTTTCCCCAGCAGGCAATTTTCTTATAATATTAGTAATTAATGTATCAAAGTTTCTTCCTGTTTTTGCTGATATTTTTACACAAGAGTAATTCTTATCAAACAAAGTTTTATACGTTAATAAATTTTCTTCTCTTTTTTTTATATCTTTGACTAAATCATATTTATTAACGACTAAAATCATATCATTCTTATAATCTTTAAGAACATTTTCTACAATCCATTTATCGCCTCTTCCAGCCGAGGTTGAACCATCGACAACAAAAAGCACCAAGTCAACATCAGGAATCGCACTTTTAGCTTCATCAACCAAACACTCACCTAATTTATCAACCGGTTTATGTATACCAGGAGTATCAACAAAAACAACCTGTGCTTCTTCTGTAGTAAGAATACCATTAATTCTTCGTCTTGTAGTTTGAGCTTTATTTGTAGTAATAGCTATTTTTTGACCGATTAATCTATTTAATATAGTAGATTTACCAACATTAGGTCTACCCATAATAGCAACATAACCAAATTTATAATGTTTCATCTTCTTCTACAATCTCATCTTGTTCTTTTTTATCAACAAAAGGAGTATCTTTTCTCATAATTACACGAGAAATTCTAATTCCATCAAGTTCTATAACTTCAAATGAGAGGTTTCTGTCTTCTACTTTATCACCTATTTCAGGTTCCCTTCCAAGAAGACCAAAAACATATCCACCTATTGTTTGAAAATCTTCATTAGGTATATCTAAATCATACTTTTCGTTGATATCTTCAATATTCATTTGAGATGAAACATTAAGAGTATTGTCATCGATTTTTATTAATTCAGGAGTTGGTGCTTCATCAAATTCATCATAGATTTCCCCAACAATTTCTTCAATAATATCCTCTAGAGTAACAATACCTGCGATTCCACCATGTTCATCAACAACAGCAGCTATTTGATTTTTCTTTGAGATAAAATCACTAAGTAAATCACTTATAAATTTATTTTCAGGAATAATCATTATTTCTCTGGCAATTGATTTTATTTCAAAACCTTCTTTTTCATATGTTTTATCTCTAAGCGCTTTCAGTGCATCTTTGGCATTAATAACACCAATAATATTATCAACAGTATCTTCATATAATGGTATACGAGTATGACCGGATTCAATAATAAGATCAACTAAAGTATCAAGATTATCTTCAGCATCAACAAAAACAACCTTTGTACGAGGAACCATAATTTCTTTTACTACAGTTTGAGAAAAAGAATAAAAGTTTGACAACATATCAGCTTCTTTGTCATCAAACACATCTATTTTTTCACCTTCCTGAATTATTTTATCAAACTTATTTTCCCAATTTTCTTCAGCATCATTAGAATCAATTTCAACTGAAATATGAGATATATTCTTAAAACGTTCTCTAATTTTTCTTTCAACCATTTCAGAAATGTCATCAGCTTCTTTAACTTGAATATCAGGATCGACTTCTATTTTTATATTAACAATTAAACCTGAAGTACCCATATTCATAGTTTTCAGTTCTTTAACACAACTAACACAATGAAGATTTTCAGCAATTTGCTTTATTACTTCTTCAACCTGAGGTTCAGCAGATAAACCAGTTAACAAATTAACATTATTTTTTAACATATATCCGGCTAAAAATAATAACATTAAAGCAATAATACCTGAAGCTATACCATCAGGAATATGTGCAAGGCTTTCAGGTAAAAGATATTTTGAGATTGAAACAGCTATAAAAGCAACAATAACACCAGTTAGCGCAACAACATCTTCATACCAAACATACTTTGTAGTTGGAGTATTTATTTTATGTACATATTTTATAGATTTTATAAAATCTACAAAAGGATTAACATGTTTAATATTTGCTTCATCAATAACAGCATTAACAGCACTATTTACAGCCCAAGATTCAAAACAAATACTAGCAATAAGAATTATAGCTAATACACCGTAATGATTCAATAATTCATCAACACCGTGTGTATTAATAAAAATTTTATTATAAGCACTTAATAAAGATACAGCTGCACCGAAGAACATCAAAATGCAAGCAACAATAGTCCATACATTTGTTTCAAGTCCATGTCCGAATGGATGTACACCATCCGCCGGTCTCGAACCTCTTTTCAATCCGACCATAAGACAAATACTGTTAAAAGAATCAACGCCAGAGTGAACAGCCTCTGCAAACATTGCAGAACTCTTAGTAAAATACCAAGACAGCAATTTTATTAAGGTTATAAAAACATTTGCAAGAAAAGCACGAACAACTGCTCTAAATTTAAGATTAATAGCTTGATTTTTTTCACCTGCCGCATCAACATTATCAATTTTCTGCGGAGTCGAAACACTTTCTGATGTCATTTTTTTCCTTATTAGTTAATACCAAAGCAATTATAGAATAAAGGTATAAAAAAGTCTATTAGACAAATTTAAACAGAAAAAAAACAATATACAAATGTGAAATAATAAATAGACAAAAATACTTTTAAAAATTTTATATATGTAATACAATTGGGAAGTTGATAGTTGATTTATTATTTAATAAAACAAATATCATATAGAACATTGAAAGCAATAGGATATTATCATCGGGATGTAGCGCAGTTTGGTAGCGCACCGTGTTCGGGACGCGGGGGTCGCAAGTTCGAATCTTGTCATCCCGATTTTTTATTGGCTCGCAAGTTCTTCCGCTTCGTGATTTTCTAATTAAATTAAAAGCATTTTTCTTTCCGATTAATTCAAGGTCTAGATCAGCATCAATAAATATTTTCACAGGAATA
>CALUUL010000042.1 GCA_944323945.1 Candidatus Gastranaerophilales bacterium | reverse complement strand
GTTCCTGTTAGTACCATACCTGCATTATATTTATCAAAGATATGATACTCATGATATGCTTTTCTGTTTGTTGAAATAACTTTCTTACCCATAAATTGATTATATCATCATAATTTTATTTTTAATAACTTGTTTATATATATTACTAACAAGTTCTTTTCTTATTTTTGTTGGAGAAATATTTTCTATCTCTTTTGAAGATAAAGTTAATTTGCTAGTAACAGTTTCATATTTTAATGGATTTTTTATATCCCAGACAATTGCACTCATATATATATTTACTGATTTATTATTGAAAATCTTTATTAAAGAAGCCTTGTTTCCACATCTTTCAAATGCTATTTTAAATCCTGATAAAATAAATATTTCTTTGAAGTGGTTGTTTTCATAAAGTTTTTTTATTTTTATTTTGTCAAAAGATTCAGTCATAATAACCTTACTATTGAAAATTGTTGCTTTGGAATTTTTTCAATTTGTTGTAATAATAATCAACTTTTCTCTCTTTTATTATTTGTGTCATTCTTGATTCTGCTCTTACAAAATAAGGTATATCTACAAAACCTGTTGTTTGTTCATAGTCTCTGTATATTTTTATTAAGATGTCTTTTATAATATAAATCTTTTCATTTTTTGTTAAAAATGCACCTTCCCAAAAGTCCTTCAATTTTCTTAAATTGCCTGTTATTAATGAATTCTCGCTTGTTTTTTCGCAATGTGAAACAACAAGGTGCAAGTGTCTTCTTCTCATAAAATTCCCACTCCTTATTCCTGTTTTTGCAACTTCCTGAACATGTAATATACTAAAAAAATAGTGCAAAAAAATGTATTCTGTAGTATAATAGTTTTAGTTGGAAATTACGTTATTTTATAATTTATAGTATTATAGTACATTATAATGTAAAATAATGCAATATTTTCTTCGTGATAATGTAACAAAAGTTTAAATGGTACAAGTATGACTATTGGAAAACGAATTAAAGAACTTAAAACAATATTGCACCTTACTTCTTTAGAAATGGCAAATGAATTATCTATTCCTGTTAGAACAATCGGAAGCTATGAACGTGATGAAGCTCAGCCTGGTCCTAAATTTTTAAATGCTCTGATTGATAAATTCTGTGTAAATATTAATTGGCTTCTATCCGGTAGAGGTAATATGTTTATTACTAAAAAAGCTGAGAAAGATATTGCTTATATAGCTCAGCTTCAAGAACGTTTGAAGCTAACCAATGAAGAATTAAACGGACTTATTGATATTCTTGATGCAGATGCAAGTAGAGAAATGGTTCTTAAATTTATTGAAATAAAAAATGGTAATAAAGAAGCTTTAGATAGCCTTATTTATAATCTGCAAGGTATAAAAGCTATTTATGGTTAACTTTAATCTACATCTACTGGTTCTTTTAATATACATTGAATAGCTGTTTTAGCATTGTTTTTGACTTCTTCGGAAATGTTCGGCAAAATTGTAAGCTGTCTTAAAACATCAACTATTCTTTTTAATATTCTTACAATGTCTCCTTCTGAAGAATCAACTTGTTTTGCTATGTCTTCCCAAGGTGTATCTTGTACCCATTGTTCTACTAGCGGACAATAATATGAATTTAAGTACATCTCTGTTGTAATTTCGTATTCACGCTGTAAAACTGCTATTCTTCTTCTTATTTCTTTTATTCTGTTTAGTGCTTTTCTTGTATTTTTACTGATTGGCTGATTTGGATATACATCACTTCTCAAATCTTCTGTTACCAGTGCACATATTACAGATGCAAGTTCATATGGCTCTAAACCTTCAAGAACTCCTTTTAAAATTATTTCTGATATGTATAATTCATTCTCTGCTCTTATCATTGAACAAGTTATTCCGGCATCTGTCGGATAACCGTTTTCTAAATATCCCATTTTCTCAAGAATATCTTTATGAGCTAAAAATTTGTTCCAATATATATCTTTTTGGTTTGCAATATTTTTATTTATATCTTTTAGTTTCTTTTCAAACCTGTTAATAATCTCTAAATTTCTTACGTGTTTCTTGTATCCTTTGCAAAGTTCACATTTATATTTTTCCAGCTTTTCTCTCATCTCTCTGGTTCTGTTTAAATACTCCAGAACTTCTGGTACATCTTTTTGTCCTTTTTGTTTGGCTTGCTTTTGAAGAGTTCTTGTTAGCTTTCTATAGACTATGTATTTCTCTTTTAGTTTATTGAACTCGATAAATTCTTCATTTGTTAAACCAAATGGACATTTTTCGTTTTTTAGTTTTGATAGAGTTTGTTCACAGCTTAATTGCTGCATTATAATCGGTTTTAATCTCTCATTTGATGAAAAATAACCAAAACTCTTTAATATTAGTTCTTTTGCTTGTTCTAGTTCTAAATTTTGAAGCAAGTTTAATACCATTGAATAACTCGGAGAAAAACGGCTCTCTAGTGGATTAGATGAGCTTTTTACCAAGCTTGCCACTTCGTCAGGTGATTGGAATTGGGTTCCCATTATTACTACGTAACCAATTTTATCCATTCCTCGTCTTCCTGCTCTTCCTGACATTTGAAGAAATTCATTTGCAGTTAGCATTCTGTGTCCTGAATCTGTTCTTTTACTTATTGCTGATATTACAGTTGTCCTTGCTGGCATGTTTATTCCTGCAGCAAGTGTCTCTGTTGCAAATACTACTTTTATTAATCCCTTTTGAAATAGTCTTTCTACAAGTAATTTCCATGCCGGTAATAAGCCCGCATGATGCGAAGCAATTCCGTTATATAAGTATTCTAAGTTTTTGTTCTTTTCTAAATATGTATGATCTTTTAAAAATTCATTAATTTCTTCTCGTATAAGTTTTGCTTCTTCATTTGTAATTAAATTTAGATTTGAACATTTTTCCATATTCTCGTCACATTTTTTACGTGAAAATGTAAAAAATATAGCAGGAAGCATTTCTTTTTTGTGTAAAACATTTATAACATCTTTTACTGTATTTTGTCTTTTTGCCTGACGAGAGTGAAAATTCATTTTCTTTTCAGGTTTTATTTTTTTATTTAATCTGCCTTCCGGTGTTAATAATGGTAAAATTTCGGTTGGTTTTGATGAGTCAAAATAATAATATCTTAACGGTACCGGCCTAAAATCAGTATAAATATGTTCGGTTCCTGCGTGAACCGTATTAATCCAATCACATAATTGTTTTGAATTTGCAACGGTTGCACTTAATGCTATTATTTGAACGCTCGGGGGACAATATATTATACTTTCTTCCCATACAGTTCCTCTTTGTTCGTCGTTCATATAATGAACTTCATCTAAAACAACATATTTTACATCTTTAAGATTATCTTTGACTTTGCCAAAGTTAGTATTATATAACATATTTCGGAAGACTTCAGTTGTCATTACAACAATAGGAGCTTCCCTATTTATTGAAGTGTCTCCTGTTAATAAACCAACATTTCCTTCACCGTATTTTCTTCCGAAATCATAAAATTTTTGATTTGAAAGTGCTTTTAATGGTGTTGTATAAAACAGTCTTGTATTTTCTTCAAGTGCTTTATGTATCGCATGTTCTGCTATACAGGTTTTTCCTGCTCCTGTTGGTGCACAAACTACAACGCTTTTTGATTCGTCTATACATTTAACTGCTTCTTTTTGGAAATCATCCAGTTCAAAATCAAATTTATACAATATTTATACCTTCCCTGTGAGATGTTTATTATCGTAGTCTATTCTTCCGATTAGTTTATTTAATCTTTTTGCTACTTCTTTAAACATAGGAATACTTAAACTTTGAGCTCCATCTGAAGATGCATTTTCAGGATCATGATGTACTTCCATCATAACACCATGTGCACCTACTATTAAGCCTGCTTTTGCCATTGGTTCTACTAAATATCTTCTTCCTGTTCCGTGACTTGGGTCTACTATAATAGGTAAATGTGAATATTTCTTTATAACAGGAATTGCTGCTATATCAAGAGTATTTCTTGTTGCATTTTTATCTACGCCTAATATCCCTCTTTCACATAAAATAACTTTGTCATTTCCATTATACATTATATGTTCTGCGGCAAGCAAAAATTCTCTTATTGTTGCAGCAGGTCCTCTTTTTAAAATAACAGGTTTATTGCATTTGCCTACTGCTTTCAAAAGCTTAAAGTTTTGCATATTTCTTGCTCCGATTTGGATAACATCTGCGTATTGACATACCAAATCAATATCCATTGTGTCCATTAATTCTGTAACTACAAGCAAACCAGTTCTTTCTCTGGCTATTGCTAAATATTCAAGTGCTTTTTCTTCTAAACCTTGAAAATCGTATGGTGATGTTCTTGGTTTAAATGCGCCGCCTCTTAAAAAGTGACATCCCATTTCTTTTGCTGCATCTGCTACTCTTAAAAGTCCGTCTAAATCTTTTTCTACACTGCAAGGTCCTACAATTAATACGGGTTTTTCTAATCCGCCTATTCTTACACCGTTTGAAAATTCTATAACCGTATCTTCTTGTTTATATTCTCTAGATGCCAGTTTATATGGTTCCTGAATTAATTTTACACTCCTAACACCTTCGTATGATTGAAAAGAATGAGGATCTATCAGCCTTTTATCTCCTATAGCTGCTATTACAGTCATTACATCACCATGGTTTAAAACTGTTTTGAATCCTTTATTATGCAATGCATTTACGACTGTTTGTATCTGTTCTTTTGTAGCTGATGGCTCCATTATTATAATCATTTTTCTTTCTCCTAAACTAATATTTTGCTACTATTTAAGGCATCATTGCTTGTTAATATTTTGTCTTTTATTGTTTTATCTATTATTGTATTTGGTAATATTATTGAATTTTCAATAGTTATATTGTTTTTTATATGTATGTTATCCCAAAAAATAGAATTTATTATTTTACAGTTTTCTCCTATAGTACAATTTTTTCCTATGACATTTTCTCCATAGAAAAAGGTATTATCTCCAATTTTTGTATTTTTTCCACAGATATATTTGCCATTTCTGCTTTCAGTAATTTGCGGATTAAAATATGAAATTTTTCTATTTACTATATCACGGTTGGATTCTTTGTATTGTTCAATTGAACCTATATCTGACCAATATCCTGTGTGGGTATATGTATTTATTTTTATCTCTGAGCTTAAAATTGCAGGAAAAACATTTTTTGCAAAATCATAGAATGTGTTTTGTGGTATAAAACTAAAAATGGCATAATTAAATATATATATGCCAGTATTTGCTAAATTTGACTTTGCTTCATTAATAGATGGTTTTTCTTGAAAATTTTCTACAACCCCTTTTTTATCTGTAACAATAATTCCGTATTTGGAAACCTCTTTGTGTGCTACTTCTTTTGTTATTATTGTTGCAATTGAGTTTGATTTTTTATGTGAGCAATATGCTTTTGCGATATCAACGTCTGTTAAACCGTCGCCAGACATTACAATAAAGTCTTCTCCTTCATTAAAGAAAAATTGGCATTTCTTTACACCGCCTGCGGTACCTGAAAGTTCCGTCTCTTTTATAAATTGAAAATTAATTCCAAAATTATTTCTTTTATAATGAGTTTGGATTTGTTCAGACTTATAGTATGTGTTTGCTATAACATCTTTTATTCCGAACGATTTAAGGTGATTCACTAAAATATCCATTGTAGGAATATTTGCGATTGGTACAAGTGGTTTTGGAACAATACTTGATAAAGGTTCTAATCTCGAACCTACACCAGCAGCCATAATCATTGCTTTTTTTAACATAAACCCACCCTGATTACTCTCTAAAATGGAAATCTTCCGCCAAAGTTCTTTGGTATTTTCAATTTTCCTTTTTTTACTTTTTGTTTTATATCGTTCATTCCTTTCATCATTTGTCGCATTTGATCAAATTGTGAAATGATTTGATTTACTTCATGAAGAGGAATTCCGCATCCTGTTGAAATTCTTTTTTTTCTTGATGTATTTATTAATTGTGGATTTGCTCTTTCACTTGGTGTCATACTTGATATAAATGATTCAATTTTTTTGAGTTGTTTTTCGCCTTCTGTTGCAATTGTTTCTTTTGCATCTTTATTTAATCCAGGAATTGGAAGCATGCCTAAAATATTATCAATAGATCCAAACATTTTCATTTGTTTTTGCATATTAAGAAAATCATTATAGGTGAATTCGGCTTTTGCCATTTTCTTTTCAAATTCTTTTGCTTGCTTTTCATCAAATACTTCTTGTGCTTTTTCTACAAGAGAAACAATATCACCCATACCGAGAATTCTGTCTGCCATTCTTGTAGGATGAAAATCGTTTAATGCATCGAGTTTTTCACCTGTACCTGTTAACTTGATTGGCTTTCCTGCTGCTTGAACTACGCTTAATGCAGCTCCGCCTCTTGAATCACCATCAAGTTTTGTTAATACAATTCCTGTAATGTCTAATTGCGTATTAAAATTTTCTGCTACACTTACTGCTTGTTGACCAAGCATCGCATCTATTACTAAAAGTTTTTCTTGTGGATGGAATGCTCTATCTATTAGCATTAATTCTGCCATCATCTCGTTATCTATTTGAAGACGACCTGCTGTATCAATTATTACAACGTTAAATCTGTTTGCCTTAGCATATTCAATGGCTTCTGTCACAATTTTTTGAACATCTTTTGATTCATCTATTGTGAATACTTTGGTTTGAGTTTGTTCGCCTAATGTTTTAAGTTGCGTAATAGCTGCGGGTCTATATACATCTGCTGCAACTAATAATGGATTTTTACCTTCTTTTTTTAGTTTAATTGCAAGTTTCGCTGCTGATGTTGTCTTACCTGAACCTTGTAATCCAAGCATCATAATTAATGATGGATGTCCATCTAATTTTAACGGTTTGTTTTCGTTGCCTAATATATTAACGAGTTCATCGTGTACAATCTTTATTAATTGTTGTGACGGATTAACTCCTTTTAATACATCTTCACCTAATGCTTTTTCTTTTAAGTTAGACATAAATATTTTAACTACTTTTAAGCTTACATCAGCTTCAAGCAGTGCACGTCTAACTTCTCTTAATGCATCTGTCATATTTTCTTCTGTTAAAGATGCGTTTCCGGAAGCCTTTTTTATTATTTCTTGTAATTTTTCGGATAAATTATCAAACATAATAAGATTTTACTATAAATATGCTTTATAAGCACTGTTTATATTAAATTGTATCAGTTCTTAAAGTATAAGATCGTATTTTATACTATTATAAAATATGTTTGATTTTTATACACTTGTTGAGTTTTCATTTACAAGTTTATCTAATGCTTTCTTTGAACGTTCATATTCTACAGAAAGATCTATTGTAAAATTGATTGATTCTAAATCTCTTGCAAGTGCTTCTTTACAAGAATATATATCTTTTATTGTACATTTATCTAAAGGCGAAGTTTGCGATTTTCTACTATTGTATACTTTCTTGAAAACTTCTTGTGATTTATAATCAAAGCCCGGCAAATGTGCCTTATAGCCATAATATTTATGTAAGGCTCTTGCTATTGTGTATATCTCAGTATTGTCAATATTAAAGATAAACATTTCTTTTGTTGTAAAACTGATTTTCAATTTACCTTCGAATGTATATCCTATTATTAAATTTATAATAAATGCTTTAAATCCTTTTAGAGGCGTCAAAAAACCTTCTTCTTCTCCTAGTTTTGCAAGAATTTTTGCTGCATTGTTAAATTTATATATTTTCATTCCTTCTAACTGCATATATTGTAATAATTTTTCAGGATGGTTTATATATTTCTTTATAATAGGTTTTAATTTATTATTAATTTCTATTTTTTTCTTTTCTGTTTCACTTGAAAAGTTAAGTGTGCAACTTGAATTCATAGAATACTTTGTTGTCGAATTTTTAAAAAATACACTTTTGGAAAGCTTTTTATTTTTTATTAAAATTTTTAATAAGTTATTAAAAAAACGCATAATTAGTCCTCTTATATATTAATAAAAACAAATTACGTGCAAATATTGCTAATAGCATTTATAATAAGAAAAAATTGAAGGATTAGTCTTGAATAATTTTTATAAAAAATATATTCCTTATTTGTTTTTATTGCCGGCTTTTGTTTTGCTTGCAACATTCTTTTTTATACCTTTTATTGAAACTATTATATTAAGTTTTAAAGATTTTTCAAATGATATTTATAATCCAACTTTTGTTGGTCTCTCTAATTACGTTAAACTTTTTAATTCAAAAGAGTTCTTTATAACCATATTTAATACTTTTTTATTTTTGATGATGGTTGTGCCTATTCTTGCAATTTTACCTTTGATTGTTGCAATATTTATTAATCAAAAAATTAAAGGTGTAAATATTTATAAAATATTGATTTATCTGCCGGTAATAATATCTATTGTCGTTGTTGCCATTGCGTTCAAATGGTTATATGCTCAGCAAGGAATTTTTAATTATTTTTTGGAATTATGTGGATTAAATGCTATTGGTTGGCTCACTGATACAAGATTTGCACTATTTGCTGTTTCTATTGTTACTATATATAAAGGCATTGGTTATTATATGATGATATATTTATCTGCTTTAATTGGTGTTCCAAAAGATTTATATGAGGCTGCAGATATTGATGGGGCAAGTGAAATCAAAAAACATCTTACTGTTACTGTCCCACAAATTATGCCTACAATTGCTTTAGTTGTAATTATTTCTTCTATATCTGCTTTAAAAGTATTCACAGAAATATATGTTATGACCAAAGGTGGACCTCTTAACTCTACAAAGACTATTGTTTATTATATATATGAAAGAGCTTTTGAAAATCTTGACTTATCTATGGCTTCAGCTGCCTCTGTTGTTTTACTTTTTGTCATACTTATTTTCTCTATAATCAATATAACTTGTTTTGAAAATAAGAGGTATAAAATATGATAAGAAAACTGTTCAAAGGTTTTATATCTCATTCATTTTTGATTTTTATGTCTATTATTTCAGTTTTCCCTTTTATATGGTTAATTTCAACTGCATTAAAAGGTATGGATGAAAATATATTTGCATACCCACCTGTTTTTATTCCGAAAAGCTTTACATTTGAAAACTTTATTGGTGTTTGGAACCAAATACCTTTTATGCTTTATTTCTTTAATAGTCTTATAGTTGCAGGTTTTACCGTTGTTTTAAATTTGATTTTTTCATCATTAGCGGCATATCCTTTGGCCAGAATGAATTTTAAAGGAAAGAATTTTTTATTTTGTTTGGTTCTTTCTACTATTATGATTCCATTTCAGGCGATTATGTTGCCTGTTTATCTTATAGTTTTAAAACTTCATCTTGTAGATACATATGGTTTTGTTATGGGATATTTAGGCTTAATATTACCTTTTGCAGTTAACGCATTTGGAATATTCTTAATGAGACAGGCTTTCCTTTCTATTCCCAAGGAAATGGAAGAAGCTGCTTTTATTGATGGTTGTGGGGTGTTTGATATTTGGAGAAAAATATTACTCCCAATGACAGCTCCTACACTTGCTTTGCTTGCGATTTTTACTTTTATTGGTTCTTGGGGTGAGTTCTTGTGGCCAAGTATTGTTTTGTCTAAAAAAACATTATATACACTGCCTGTTGGAGTTAACGACTTACAAGGTATGTTTAGTGCTAATTGGAGATATATTGCCTCTGGTGCTATTATCTCTATAATTCCTATTATTGTTTTCTTTATAGCTATGCAAAAATATTTTATTTCCTCTCAAAATGAAGGTGCTGTTAAAGGTTAAAAAAAATCCCTTTTTACAAAGGGATTTGTCAAAATCTTTATTAAATTATATTCCTTTTAACTTTCAATATTAAAATCATTATCTTCTGATTGATCATCAAATTGGTATCCGTTTCCGAAAGAATCACTTGCTATATAACTATTGAAGGCTTCTTCATAGTCATAACCATTACTCATATTATCTTTTATTTCAAAGTTTTCGTAGTCCATTAAATCTTTCATGTTTGCTTCATAATTTCCATTTGTATCAGACATAATTAAGTCTTCGAATGTTGTAAAATCACAGGAATTATATCCATTTCCATTGTTATCATTATAGCTTATAAGTTCATCATCTTCTACATAAAAGTTGCTTTTATTATCGTTATTTTTTGTTTGAAAATCATTGATATTTTTGAATGTACTAGTCATAAATGAAAAAGCGTCTGTCATAATATCCTCGATTCTTTAAACTCTATATTGTATATAAAAAATATATACGATATAAATTGCCTTTTTTTTATCTATGAATTTGTAATAAAATTAAAACCCTTGCAATACAAAGGTTTTAATAAAATATTTTGTTAACTTTTCTTAATAAAAATATATGGATTTATATGACTTTGTGTAAATCAGGAAAAATCTCAATACTTCTTTTTAAAATGTTATTTATATAAGCAATGGTAATTCCGTAGTTTGTGATTGGGATATTTTGTTTATTAGCTTTTTTGTATCTGTATATAACTTCCCTATCTTTTAGCATACAACTGCCACAATGAATTATCATTTTATATTTTGATAAATCATCAGGAAAACCTGTACCAGATGAAAATTCAAAGTTAAGCTTCTTTTTTGTATATTCTTGAATCCATTTGGGTAATTTTACGCTGCCAATATCATCACATTGTCTATGATGTGTGCAACCTTCCGAAATTAATAAAGTGTCATTATCATTAAGTGTTTCAATAGCTTTTATACCTTTGATGGCAAAATCAAGTATACCTTTATATCTTGCAAAAAGTATTGAAAATGATGTTAGCATTATATCTTTTGGTGTATCTTGATTTACTTTTTTAAAAGCTTGTGAGTCTGTAATAACAAGCTTTGGTTTTTTGATGCAAGATTCAATTGCTTTTTTCAGTTCTGTTTCTTGAACTACAACAGATATTGCTCCTGATTCAAGTAAATCTCTTATTACTTGTTGCTGAGGAAGAATAAGTCTTCCTTTTGGTGCGGCACTATCTATTGGCGTTACCAGTATAACAATGTCAGATTGAACTACCAAATCTTTCACCAAATGTGTTTTATTTGGATCTTCTTCATATATTGTTGCTATTAAATCTTTTAATTCTTTTATATTTGTTTTATTTTTTGCACTTACAAAAATTTCATTTTCTGATAATTGCTTTTTTCCTTCGATAATATCTGATTTGTTATATGCAATAATATACTTTATATTTTTTTCTTTAAATGTATTTATGAGCTCTTTATCATATGAAGAAATTTCATATTGAGAATCAATAACCAAAATTGCAATATCTACTTTATTTAATACTTGTTTCGTTTTTTCGATTCTTAAACAGCCTAAAGTACCTTCGTCATCAATACCAGGAGTGTCAATAATTGATACAGGGCCTAATGGTAACAATTCCATTGCTTTATATACAGGATCAGTTGTTGTTCCTTTTATATCTGAAACAATTGAAAGTTCTTGATTTGTTATTGCATTTATTAAGCTTGATTTTCCACTGTTTCTTTTTCCGAAAAATCCTATTTGTATTCTTTCTGCAGATGGTGTTGAATTTAAACTCATATTTTATCCTTTTTTTTGATTATATATTATTTAACTAAAGTTTCAATTATAAATCAATAAAAAGTTACCTTTATTTGCTCTTTCTACTATAATAATTTTGATAAGGAATATACATGTTTAATAAACAGATCTCAATAATAGTTTCAATTTTTATATTTTGTTTTCAGAGTGCTTATGCAACAGACAATTATATACCTGTGCGTGTAGGTATTAGTGATACTTCCTTTAAAACATATTTATTTGATTCTGTAGAATTTAATGATGCGTTTAAATTGAAAGTAATGGATTCTTCTTCGGGGTATGTAATTCCGTTAAATGAAAGTTCTAAGATTGTTAAAGTTACATCTGAAAACAATTTATTCAGAGTTTATGTTGATAATCAGTTATTAGCAAAAAATTTGACCGGACCTGTATTGATTTCATCTGAAAATGAATCATTAATTTCAATAAAAGGTTTAAAAAGAAAAGGAAAGCAAGCACTTTATAGAGGCTATGTTGAACTTGTAAGAAGCAGTAAAGATATAAGTAAGTTTTCAATTGTAAATGTATTAAGCTTAAAAAATTATTTAAGGGGCGTTGTGCCAAATGAAATGCCTGTTAGATTTGGATTAGAACCATTGAAAGCACAGACTGTTGCTGCAAGAAATTATGCTGTTACACCGCGAATAAAAGCATATAAAGAATTTGATTTATGTGATTCTGTTGCTTGTCAGGTTTATTTTGGTGCAAATACTGAAGATAAACTTTCTGATATAGCAATTGAACAAACAAATGGTGTTATAGCTTTAGATAAAGATAATATACCTATTCTTGCTTTGTATAGTTCTACAGCTGGCGGATACACAGAAAGCTATGAATATGCATTTTCTGATCCTGCAACAAAAGAATTCCCTTCAAAAGAAATACATTATTTATCTGCTGTACCTGATTCTAAAAAATTTGGAACTCTTGATACTGAAGAAAAAGCAGAAGAATTTTATACTTCAAAACCTGAAGCCTTTGACGATCTATCTCCTTATTACAGGTGGTCAAAAGAATGGACAGTAGATGAGTTACAAAATGTTTTAAAAAAGACTTTGCCTGCTCAATCAAAAACAGGTTTTATTACTCCTCAGATAAATTTGGGTGATAATATAGGAAATATTATTTCTATAAGAGCATTGCAAAGAGGAAAATCAGGTAAAATAATTAAGCTTGAAATTCAAACTGATAAAAATACATATATTGTTCAAAAAGAACTGGTTATAAGAAGATGTTTTCAAAAAGACGGAATATCTCTTCCAAGTGCAAATTTTGTAATTTCATATATTGATTCGGAAACTCCAGTATATAAATTTTTTGGTGGAGGTTTTGGTCATGGTGTAGGAATGAGCCAATGGGGTGCCGGTAAAATGGGAAGTTTGGGCTTTACTTTTGATCAAATATTGCAGCATTATTATAAAGGTATAAAGTTAGCTACTATTCCTATTGAAGTTCATAGTAACAATAAGGTATTAGAACGATTATTTTATACTGAAAAAGAAGAAGCAAAAGTCTATATAGAAAATCCTGATAAAATACAGAAATTAAGGATAACTGTAAACGGAAAAGAAATTGATGTTAAGTTAAAAGATGATATAACAAAAGTAGAAATATCTAAATATCTTGTTTGCGGTGAAAATAAGATATCATATGTAATTTTAGATGAAAATATTGATTATTCTCAAAAGATAAAAGTATTTACAGAAGTAAAGGAGGCTGAATGTGACTAAAGATTCATCTTTATTAAAAGCAGCCTGGTTGATTGCTTTTGTTACGATAATTTCAAAATTTGTAGGTTTTCTTAGAGATGTATGTATAGCAAATTATTATGGTGCCGGTTTGGTTTCTGATGCTTATTTTTATGCTTACCAGATTCCTTCATTAGCTATTATTTTAATGGGCGGTGTCGGAGGACCCTTCCATAGTGCTACAGTAAGCGTTTTTGCCAAACTTGTAAATCCTTATGATAAAATGCCATCAGAAAAGGTAAATAAGCTTTTTAATACATTTCTAACGGCTACATTTATTGTATTTGCTTTGTTTTCTATTGTTATATTTATATATTCTGATGAAATACTTAATTTTATAATTCATTCTGACAATAAAGAACTTGTTTCTCTTGCAAGTTCTCATTTGAGAATAATGACCCCGGTTATACTAATTGGAGGTATTATAGGGATATATTATGGCCTATTAATTACTTATAGGTGTTTCTTATTACCTAATCTATCACCTGTTTTGATGAGTCTTAGTATAATATTTATTATTGCTTTTTCAAAAGGTGATAAATATGGAACTTGTTTAGCTATAGCAACTTCAATAGGTGCTTTGTTACAATTCTTGGCTCAGTTCCCAGCTGTTAGAAAACTTGGGTTCAAAATAAAACCGAATTTGGCAATTAAAAATAATCCTGAATTTAAAAATTTAGTCGAGCTTGTTTTCCCCGCAGCTTTGAGCTCAACAATCGGTCAAATATATGTATATGTAGATATGTTTTTCGCTTCGCAGTTAAGAGAAGGAGCTTGGACTGCTGTCGGTTATGCAAATAGAGTTTTTCAATTCCCTGTTGGAATTCTTGTTACTGCTTTTCTTGTCCCTTTATTCCCTATTTTTTCAAAACTAGTTGGTGAAAAGAAATATGATGACATTAAATATTATTTTCATAAAGGGGTTGGATTATTAAATTTTGTTGCCATTCCTATTATGTTTGGAATTATTTTGTTGGCTTCAGATATGGTACAATTAGTTTTTCAAAGAGGTGAATTTGATTCACAGGCTACATATATGGTTTCACAGGCTTTAATCTTTCTTTCATTCGCTATAATTCCATATGTGTTTAGAGATTCTATTACCAGAGTTTTTTATTCATTTAATGATTCAAAAACACCATTTTTTGTTGCATTTTCATCTATTGTTTTGAAATTTATATTAAATGCTTTGTTTATTGAAAAATTAGGTATTGCAGCGATTACTCTTTCTACTTCATTAGTTACGTTGTTTAATGCGACATTACTAGGCTGTATTTTGTTAAAAAGAATAAACCTCGATTATAAGATATATTTTGTGAATTTAGCGAAAATGGTAACTGCTGCTTTCCTTTCTTTCTCAATAAATTTTGTTTTATATAGAAATTGGTCTATTGTACCAGATAATTGGTTTTTGTTATTTATAAAAACAATTGTAATATTTGTTCTTTGTATGATTGTTTATACTATTTTTGCAATTTTGTTTAAGATTGAATACGTAGGTGAATTAATTGAAAGAATTAGAAACTATATTAGACAAAAGTTCATTCATTGATGAACTTAATATTTTGTTAAAAGAAGGCGGAGTAATCGCTTTTGTTACTGATACTGTATGGGGATTGGGGTGTTTACCTGATTCAAAAAAAGGTGTTGATAAAATATATGAAATAAAAGGAAGAGATAGATCTAAGCCATTAATTTTAATGTCAAATAATACAGAAAATCTTTTTCCGTATGTAAAATCCATATCAAAAGTAGCGGGAAATTTAATGAAAGAATATTTTCCAGGTGCGCTTACAATTGTCATGGAAAAATCTGAAAATACACCGGATTTTATTACTTCCGGTAAAAATACTGTTGGTATTAGAGTTCCAAATAATGAGTTTTTTAAAAAACTTTGTTCCGTTATAGATGGTCATGTTTTGGCAACTACAAGTGCAAATCTATCTAATCATCCTTCTTCAAAAACATATGAAATGGCTAAAGAATCTATCGGTAATTTAGTTGATATTGTTTTTGAGGATTATGGATATGGTTGTGCTGGTAAAGAGTCAACTGTTATTCTTATTCAAAATTCTAATATTAAAATTATAAGACAAGGAAGCATTATTCTTCCAAGTATTGAGTAAGGTTAATATTATTTGTTTTAATTGCAGAGACAGGTACTTTTATTATATCTCCATTGTGAAACCAGTTATATGTATAATCCATATAACCACCTTCTCCATTTTCATAGGCTTCCCATCTTACATCGAGTGCATTATGTTCTCTTATTGCACCATCTTTAATGTCAAAAAGTTTTTTTAGTGTTTCAACATTAATACCATATTTATATTTTTCATCTATATCATTTTCTTCCATATTTATTGTTATAAATACATATTTGCCATCAGTATATGTTTGGGCAACATTTTTTTGTTCAGTTTGTTTTGTCTTTAAAGCATTTAATTTGGACTCTAATTCTTGTAGTTGTTTATCATTTAAATTACTTTTTTTAATCTTTTCTTCTATAGCAGTTATTTCATTTTCTATATAATCATATTGATTTGGGATTGTAATTTCTTTTATGCTTGTAGGGTCAGTATTTTGATCTATGTTGTTATAATCTAATAAAAACTCAAGATTACAATCATTTTCTTCTGCAATTTCAGATATTGTTGTTTCATTTGGATTAAATGTAATTGTTTTTGGTGGTTCTGCTGCTGCAGGTGATCCAAATGTAAGTAATAGAGCCATTGTTGTTCCAATTGTAGCCGTTGCAATTGGAATAGCTATAACTTTTTTTGAATTTTTTTTATTTTTATTATTATATCTTGGTGTTAATATTTCTGAATGTTTAAATTCATCTTGGTATTTTATGTTATTATTCCTTCTATTGTAGTTTTTTGAAAATCCATTAAAAGGATTTCTATGAGTTCCTTGAAAAGATATTCTATTAATGTTCATAACTTTGCCTTTCAACTTATTTCATAAGATATGTGAATCTAAAGAATTGATAAATTTTATAATTTTTGTTTATATTTCTTAATAAATTACAAGAAAAATTAAAGTTATTTTTTATTTTGTCGAACACAATATATAGTGTAGTAATCTATAGGAGTGTTGTAAATGGACTTTAATGTAGATAAATTGGCGGAGTTATTTAAAAATCAAAATTTGAGTGATTTTAAAAAAACTAATGGAGAAGCTGCCAATGTCGAAGATACAATTGTCTTTGAAATGCAAGATGGTGAATATAAAATAGATGAGCAACTATTGACAAGAGATGGCTTTATTAATGCGTTAAAGGATAAAGGTGCAAAAGAAAAAGCTTTAACAGAAGAACAATTGGGACTAATATATGATGCTGTAAGTACTTTAGATGATGAAGATGGAATATCTGAAAAAGAATTAACTTATCTTGCAAGTTTAGGTAATGATAAAGATAAATTCGACTCTGAAGGTAACACTATAAATGAGTTTGATATTAAGGCGTTCTTAGATAATGTTGAGGATGCTTTAAATAATGATCCTCTATGTTGTGATGAAGACTGTTGTCCTACAGATTGTTCTTGTCAAGATATTCCTCGTGAAACTATTAGTTCTGTATTGAAAGATGATGATAGAATTTTGACAGATAAAGATGGAAATAAATATGTTGAAGTAGAACCATGGAGTAGTGATAATGATGACAATAACTGTTTGTCAAGAATAATTCAAAACAGTTATGACCTTGATGCTATGGGTATTGAAATGTATAGTGAAGAATACTATGCATTAGAAGAAGCAGTTATGAACGCTAATGAAAAAATATATGGAACTGAAGATGGCGGATGGCGTAAAGAAGTTGGTGGTACAGGTAGACATAATGCAGTACTTTATACCGGCGATAAAATAGTACTTCCTGATTTTGAATATGAAAGACCTTGTCCTTGTATTGAAGAGCCTGAAACCCCAACAACTACAACTTCAACCCCAACTATAACACCTGCGCCAACAACAACTCCGACGCCAACAACAACTCCGACGCCAACTTCAACTCCGACGCCAACTTCAACCCCGACGCCAACTTCAACTCCGACGCCAACTTCAACCCCGACGCCAACTTCAACTCCGACGCCAACTTCAACCCCAACTGTTACAAATACAGAAACCGTAACTAATACAGAAACTGTAACTAATACAGATATAGTAACAAATACAGAAACCGTAACAAATACAGAAACTGTAACAAATACAGAAACCGTAACAAATACAGAAACCGTAACAAATACAGAAACTGTAACTAATACGGATACAGTAACAAATACAGAAACCGTAACAAATACAGAAACTGTAACAAATACAGAAACCGTAACAAATACAGAAACCGTAA
>CALUUL010000041.1 GCA_944323945.1 Candidatus Gastranaerophilales bacterium | reverse complement strand
ACCGCAAAATCCTATATTAAAAACACTATGGAAATTTCTCCGCAAGAAAAGTATGAGAACTACAAAGCCGCTTATAACAGCCCTGAAAAGGATTTTAAGGCTGATGTAAAAATTTCAAAAATTGCAAATACGAATATGGATAAAGCCGTAAGAAAAAAGAAAGAACAAAAAGCAGCTGCCAATATTGATTTGTCAATATTTTTGCAGAAAGAAAATGAGCAGGAACAAGAATTTTATCTTTTTGAAACAGATAAAATCCTTGCACAAGAAGCTCTGCAACAGAATAAAAAGATTAGAGGCTCATTATGAAAAAGGATAAATACTATGAAATTGCCGAAAAAATGTATACAGAGGAATTTATAACCGTTGCAGGAATTGCAAAAAGATTAGGTGTAAATGAACGAACAATAAAACGCTGGAAAAAAGACGGAAACTGGACTGAAAAAAGGTATCAATATCTCTATAAACATACAATCTCTAAAGATGATACTTATGTATTTTGTAAAACCATGCTTGCAAATTTTAACTCAGAACTTCAAAACGGCAATAAAATAGATACATCAAGGCTTAATGTGTTTCTGAATCTTGTTGAAGAACTTGTCAAAAAAGAACAAAAAGATTTTGAGATTGAAAAATTTATAAAGGTTGCACAAAAAAGATTAGATTATGAAGAAGAAATGCTGAAAGAAATGGAAAATGAAATGAAAACTGAGTTGCAAGAAGATTTTGAAGAATAGTCTTTAAAGATAATGTTTGTGTTATCCTTAAAAAGGGAATGATATTATGTCTGCAGATGTTATAAAAAGATACAATCATTATTGGACAATCAGCAAGGCACAAAGCAATACTTTGTATATTGCAGATACTGAATCAGTAGAAGATTGGTATATTTTAGTTCAAAATCCAAGTAATATCACGATATTTCTTGGTTATCACAATAGTACAAATAGAAATAAAAGTATTTCAATACATATAAAAACAACACAAAAACCAAAGACAAAAGCCCATATTATATATGAAAATACTTCTGAAATATCTAATTATACTGTAATAAATAGAAAATATGATGATTATCAATATTTTTTTAGCGGATGTAACTTTTATGTTGTTCCTGCTTCTAAAAAAGAAATAATATTAGATATTGATGTCGCAATGTCTAAATATTTAGGAATAACAGATAATAACTTTGAGAGTATTTTTCCAGAGGAGTTATCCGGAGGAATAAATAATTACAAAGAAGGAGCGACAAAAACTATAACAGTAAATGCCTATGAAAGAAATACAAAGGCTAAAACTGCCTGTTTGGAACACTATGGCACAAAATGCAGAATTTGTGGATTTGAATTTGCTCAAAAATATGGAGAACAGTTTAAAAACAAAATCCATGTTCATCATGTAAAGCCGATTTCAACAATTAAAAGCGAATATCAGCTTGATCCTATAAAAGACTTGATTCCAGTATGTCCAAATTGTCATATGATTTTACACTCAAAGGGTAAAAACGAAGTTTACACAATTGAGGAAGTAAAAAAGATGATTAAGGATAATTCTTTGTAATATTTATTTTTTAAATTTATTCTTATATTCTTTATTCCAATGGAGTAACCTCCTCAAGTTCTATATTGTAGCGTTTGCCTTGCTTATTAACACAAGTTGCAAAATCAACTGTTTTATCTGCAAAACAGTTTTTCCAAACACAAATTAACAATCCTATTTCTTGAGTTTTTAGATTTAAAACCTTTGTTCCGTATAACTTATAATCTTTTTCTGCCATTATTCTTGCCTTTCAAGTATCAATTTTGAATAAATTTCATTAGGTTTTGCAGGATCAATTAAAAACTCTTTTAAAAATACAAACCTTTCACCATAAGGATTCTCGCAAATGACAGTGTCAAGGTTATAAAATCCTATTACTTTGTAATACTCATTATCTGAGTTTTCAAGACTTTTAATCTTTTTAAGTTTGTATTTTTTGCCTAATTCAATCATTATTATCTCTTATCAACAATGACATTTATCGCTCTAAGCCCCTTGAATATCAAGCAAAATACTTTAAAACGTATCATTTAGACACAATTTCCATATGGAATTTTTTCAATTAAAATTTATCTGTTTAAGAAACTGTTAGGTACAATTTTAAGCAGAGTTGTTTTTTGTTTGAAGCAATTCTCCAATTTTCTTAAATAAATTCAATACAACGTCTTTTGAACACTTTTTGAACGGGGTTTAATCAAAATTTAAACTAAAGAATCTTTATTTCCTTCCGCTTGAATAAAAAACGCATTCAAAAAATCAGCTTCTGCTCTTAAATTTTTAATAATCGGAGTTAAATTGTATAACTCTTCAATTTCTTGTTGTGTTACGCAAAAATAATCTACAACAACAGCTATGTTATAAACCGCTTCAGCTTTCTTACTTAACAACTTAAATTCCTTATCCGTAATATTGAAACCACTAACTTCTTTCATAATCTATCCTCCTTTTGGCACATAACACACTACCGACAAAGATGGAGGAAAACTAGTGAAGGTAAAAAAGAAGTTACATTCAGACATATTATAAAAATGTCATGGTCAATTGATAACAAAACTTCAAAATAAGACATAAATACAATGTTTGATATATAATTGACACATGGACAGACTTACTAAAGAGCAAAGAAGAAAAAATATGCAAGCTGTCAAGAATAAAGACAGTAGAATTGAAATTTTGCTCAGAAAAGCTTTGTGGAATAAGGGGTACAGGTACCGCAAGAACTGTCAAAATATCGAGGGAAAACCAGATATTGTTCTTTCCAAGTATAAGATAGCCATATTTTGTGATAGTGAATTTTGGCATGGATATAATTGGGAAGTAAGAAAAAATGATATAAAATCCAATCAAGAATTTTGGATAAAGAAAATTGAGGGAAATATAAAAAGAGATGCCACCGTTAATAAAATATTAAAAGAACAAGGGTGGAAAGTGATTAGATTTTGGGGCAAAGAAATTCAAAAAAATTTAGAAACTTGTATTAATAAAATCGAAAAAGAGATAGGTGTTCTATGATTGCAAATGCGGTGATAAAAGAAGATGATATAAAGAAAAATTTGAGTACAGGTCAAATTCATTTAATTGATAAGATGATAACATATGGTGATGTACCATTTCCTGCTCCTAAAAACACTAAATTTACATTTATAGATTTATTTGCAGGTATTGGTGGAATGAGGATAGCATTCCAAAATTTAGGCGGGAAATGTGTGTTTAGTTCCGAAATCGATGAAAAGGCACAAAAAACCTATGCGATAAACTTTGGTGAAGTGCCTGATGGTGATATTACCAAGATAAATGAAAACGAAATTCCTGATCATGATATCTTGGTAGGTGGATTTCCTTGCCAAGCATTTTCTATTGCTGGCAAGCGAGGTGGATTCAACGATACAAGAGGAACTCTTTTCTTTGATGTTGCAAGAATAATTAAAGCAAAACAACCAAAAGCATTTTTTTTAGAAAATGTTAAAGGTTTAACTAATCATAGAGGTGGTAAAACACTTGCTACAATATTGAATGTTCTTCGGAACGAGCTTGGTTATATTGTTCCCGAACCCCAAATAATGAATGCAAAAAACTTTGGTGTACCTCAAAACAGAGAACGAATTTTTATTGTAGGATTTAGAGGCGATTTAGGTATAAAAGAAGAAGATTTTTCTTATCCAGAACCAACAGATACAACAAAAACCATAAGAGATATTATGGAAAAAACTCCTGTTTCTGCTAAATATTATTTATCGACTCAATACATTGAATGTCTTGAGAAACATAAAGCAAGAAATGAAGCAAAAGGCAACGGCTTTGGATATGAGATTAAAGACTTGGATGGGATTTCTAATACTATTGTCACAGGTGGTATGGGGAGAGAAAGAAACCTTATAATTGACCCACGATTAAAAGATTTTACTCCAGTTACGCATATTAAAGGTGAAGTAAACAGAAAAGGTATTCGCAGAATGACTCCGAGAGAATGGGCTCGCTTGCAAGGATTTCCTGATAATTTCAAAATAGAAGTTGCCGATGTAAGTGCTTATAAACAATTTGGAAATTCTGTAGCAATTCCTGCTGTTCAAGCAACAGCAAAGAATTTAATTGAAAAAATTATTGAGGAGTAAGATGATTACACAAAATAAGGGTGAGTGGAGCGAACTGTATGTTTTCTTAAAATTATTGGGAGACGGAGTATTATATGCTGCTGATGCCAATTTGAATAAAATAGATGATTTATACTATCCTTTAATAGAGGTTTTAAGAAAAGAAAATGAACAAATAAAGCATTATGTTAAAAATGATGTAAATATAAATATTATTGATGATGCAGGAAATAATGTTCTAACTTTACCAGTAACAAAATTTGAAGCAAAAGCAGAATTGTTATTAAGTGCTATAAAAAATTCTGGTAGTACATTTTCGGTTCCTGCAATTGAAGAATTTATGCAAATCATTAAATGCTCAAAAGTCAAAGCGGATTCCTTGGACAAAAGCGACATAACACTTGTTTTACATGATTGCAAAACATATAGAAATGAAACTTTTGGGTTTAGTATAAAATCAAGGCTTGGTGGTTCTTCTACACTTTTGAATGCAGGAAAGCCTACAAATTTTGTTTTTAAAGTGTTGGGTGATTTAGAGAATTCTCAAATTCAAGAAATAAATACAATTAATACAAAATCAAAACTGAGAGATAGGTTGGCTAAGATTAGCGAATTCGGTTGCCGATTAAAATTTTGTCATTTGGAAAATGAAACTTTCAATGCCAATTTGCAGATGATAGATAGTTTGTTTCCACTGATAATATCTGAATTTTTGTTACAGTATTACTCAGGGAATGGTAATCTTATTTGCGAATTAACACCAATAGTAAGAAAGATAAATCCTTGCAATTTTAATACAAATTTGCAACATATGTACTATGAACATAAAATGAAGAATTTTTTAACGGATGTTGCATTGGGAATGACTCCTGCAACCGCTTGGAACGGAAATTTTCAAGCTACAGGCGGATATATTATTGTCAGAGAAGATGGCGAAGTCTTATGTTATCACATTTATAATCATAACGAGTTTCAAGAATATTTATTCAATAATACAAGATTAGAAACTCCAAGTACTTCAAAGTATGATTTTGGAACTCTTTATAAAGAAAATGGAAATTTATTTATAAAACTCAATCTACAGGTGAGGTTTGTATAGTTCATGTATATTTCAAAAATTTGCTTTAAAAATTTTAGATGTTTTGGCCCCGATGAAACAAAACTTCATTTGGAACCAGATTTAACATTTTTTGTTGGGAATAACGGAACTGGAAAAAGTACTGTTTTTTATGCTCTAAAAAAAATATTTGGCAGTTCAAATGAAGAAAGAATTATTACAAAAGAAGATTTCTATATAAATCAAAATGAAAAAATTGACAAAATCGATAATAGGGAAATGTATATCGATGTCACCTTTGATTTTCCAGAATTATCAGAAACTCATGAAGAATTAACTACTGTTTCAGCGTTTGAACATGCCATTTATGCAGATATAGATAAGACCTTTCACGCACGAATGCGATTAGAAGCAAAATGGAGTAATGCTGAATATGACGATAATGTTGAAACAAAACTATATTGGATTAAAACAGGTGAGACTGTTGCTTTTGGCGATGATTATGAATTAAAAACAACGGTTTCTACTCAAGAAAGAAAATCCATTGAATTAAGGTATATTCCTGCGTTTAGACATTCTAATGCAATTTTGAAAAATAATATATCAAGATTAATAAAGATAATAGTTGATTATGCAAAAATAGAAGAAGAAAAAGGAAAGATAGATTTCAATAAATCAAAAACGCAAGAAATTGATGAAATTAATCAACAATTACAAGACGAAATAAAAGATATAAAAGCGTTAAAACAAATAAAAGAAATTATAGATGAAAATTGGGGAGCTACACATGATCAAAATTTAAAATACTATGCTAAAACCCAATTTGATGTAACTCCAAGCGATTTAAATGAATTACTTAATTCAATATGCTTAAAATTAGTACCATCAGAAAATGGGAATTCTTGCGATATTGATAAATTAAGTGATGGACAAATTTCTTTATTGTATATAACACTTTCTTTAACTATATTTGAAATAGAACAAAAACATTATAGAAATGAAATTGTTGGGCTAAAACAATATGACAAAATTCCAGTAATCTTTACTATTTTTGCAATTGAAGAACCTGAAAATCATTTATCTCCATTTTATTTAAGTAAAATATTTCAATTATTAAACAAGACAATTAAAAATAACAATATTGTAGGTATTGTTTCAACGCACTCCCCTTGCGTAATGAAAAGATTAAATAGATTAACTCAAGTAAGGTATTTTAGGCAAGAGGTAACAGATTCTAATCGTTATACATTAATTAATGAATTAGACTTACCAAAAAATAAAGACGATGAAGATTACAAATATATAAATCAAGCAATTTTAAATCATCCGGAAATGTATTTTGCAAAATTAGTGATTCTTGGAGAGGGGGATTCGGAAGAAATTATTATTCCAAACATTGCGTCAAGACTTAATATAAACCTAGATCCGCAGTTCGTATCTTTTGTAAAATTAGGTGGTAGACATGTGAATCATATGTGGAGACTGTTAAAAGCATTAAATATTCCAAATATTACATTACTAGATTTTGATTTAGGAAGAAAGTATGGAGGTGTTGGTAGGTTTAAATATATATTAAAACAATTGCAAAAAGTTGAAAAATCTTTTGACTTACCAGAAGGTATATCCGAAGATATGCTAAATTCAGAAACCTTGTCATTAAAACAGGCATTAAAAATAAAATATAAATTAGAAAAATACAACATTTTTTTCTCTTTCCCTCTGGATATTGATATGCTTATGCTTCATCATTATACAGATATGTATGAATTAGAAGCAGATAAAATTTTTGAAGAAAATATTGATCGCACAAATTTAGAAAAATCTGTATTAAAAGCAAGTGGTTCTTATGATAGGTATACTAATTGGAATCTAAACATGGAAAATATGGAATTACAAAAATATTGTTATTATTTTAAAAATAGAAGTAAAGTGGCTTCACATTACATTGCTATTGAAAATATTATGCAACTTTCTGATAATGATTTCAGAAAAAAGTCTCCAAAAGTAATTAATAGACTAGTAAATAAAGCAAATAATATCTTAAAAGGAGAATTTTAATGCCGTTTATTGATGATATTATTTGGAATGTTAGTCCTGAAATAATAGTACCTCCCATAGTTTTAAATAATATAATTAAGAATACCAATGAAAATTTACTTGTAATTGCTGGACCAGGTACAGGAAAAACCGAACTACTTGCACAGAAAGCCTGTTTCTTATTACAAACTGGTCAATGTAGATATCCAAAAAAGATCTTAACTCTTTGTTTTAAAGTTGATGCCTCTGTTAACATTAAAGAAAGGGTTAAAGAACGATGTGGTATTTCTGTGGAAAAAGCATTTATTTCTATGACATTTGATTCATTTTTTATATCAATTGTTAGAAGATTTTCTTGTTTTCTCCCTTCGTGGATTAGCCAACCAAATAATAATTTTGAAGTAGGTCCATATAATAATTATTCTTTCCCCCTTGATTTAAATGGAGAGGTTACGGATGATATAAAAGTCAAAATTAATACTTGCATAAAAGAAAATAAATTAACTTGGCTGCTATGCAGAAGTCTTGCTTATTCTATTATAAAAAATAGTAGTGAAGTAAAAAGAATAATTAGTTCGACATATGGATATATTTTTTTAGATGAATTTCAAGACACGACACGAGAACAATATCAATTTATAAAAGAAATTTTTCTTAATGGGAATAATAGAATAATTGCTGTTGGGGACACTAACCAGACAATTATGAGATGGGCTGGTGCTGATGTCGAAATATTCAATAAATTTAAACATGATTTTAATGCCCAAGATTATCATTTAAACATAAATCATAGATCTAATAAAAATATTGTTGATTTTATAAATTATGTCGGTAAAAATATAACAAATACTGATGAAAATTTCGTAGAATATATTGCAACAAGAAAAAGTAGAGAAGAAAATTCTATTTTTGCAAATAAATATAAAAATAAAAAAGAAGAAGCGACTGCAATTGCAACATATATAAGCCAAGAACTTAAAAATAACAATTTGTTAAAAGGGAATGATTTTGCACTTATTATTCGACAAAGAACCCAAGATTATTATGACGCAGTCGCAAACATATTTGAATGCTATAACTTAGAAATACGAAACGAAGACCGCGAAATATATAGTGGGGGGTTAAGAGTTCAAGATATTGTGGAAGAACCATTATCAAATTTATTTTTAAATATTTTAAGAAAAAAAGCAAAAATAATTAATCCTCGTGATAATAATGATATGTATTACACATATTCTCAACTTAGAAATGTAGATATTAGTAATGAAAGACAGTATAAGAAATTAGTTGATGAAATCAAAGAACTAATAGAGCAAATTGACTACGATAACGGAATAGAAAGTATAACAAATACAATAATTTCTAAAATAGGGAACAACATTAAGCGATATAAGCTTTTAAGTAACGAATCAGATTATAAAAAAATTAAAAAATCATTTGATATATATTTTCAAGAATGCTTTGATAGTTGTCAAGACATTGAAAAAGCCATAAATAAATATCTAGGGGAAAATCAAGTTAGATTAATGACTGTCCACAAAAGTAAAGGTTTAGAATTTGAAACAGTTTTCTTTGTTGATTTTAATATTGGAAGTTGGTGGGGCTTAAATAGTGCATATCAAAATCATGATTCTGCAAAAGTTTTAGAGGAAAAAAATACATTTTTTGTCGGAGCATCTCGTGCAAAAGAAAATCTGATCTTTACAAATGGAGAAGAAAATAAAAATTGGCCTCCCGTTATTACTAAAATAATGGCTGATTCAAAAATGATAGAACCATTTGAATGAAAGCTCATAGCTGAATAAAGCAATTAGAATTCTCGGACTGTGTTTTGCTTTACAGTTTTGCATAAATTTTCTCAAATTCCTTTGTCACTTTTTCTCAATGCCGTTGTCAATTTACACACTGTTTTTGAAGTGTACGCTTAGTTTGATTATTTTGGTAAGGTCCAGTTGTGCAAGGAATTAAAAAATATCTTCTTTTTTGTTTTAAAGGTCGGAAGTCTTATTCCAACCTTCATATCTTACATATTATAGCTTTATTTTATTTTATTTGTTTTAGTTTAATTCAAATTAATTATTTAATTTGAATTATTTTACCTGTTTTATCTTAATTTAATTGTTTATTTAATTTAAATTGTTTTATACCTTGCTCCTTTCTTGTTAATATTCTATGTCACATATTTTTTGTGTTAATATATCCAAATGAATAAGAGAATATTATTATTAATATTATTCACATTCACATTAAGTGTAACCATTGTATCTGCTAAATTAATATCTAAAGAAAATGAGTATAAAGTAATAAAAGTAATAGATGGTGATACTGTATATATTGATTTCAATAACAATAATATCTCAGAACAAAATGAAAAAGTCAGAATTAATGGCATAGATACATTTGAAACTAAACCAAGTATTTTTTTAGATTATCAAATTCAAAACTATAACTTAACAAAAGAAGAAGCACTTGGACTTGGTTATTTTGGAAAAGAATTTGCTAAAAAAGAATTATTAAATAAATATGTAATAGCTAAATACACAGCAGAAGAAAAGTTTGATAAAAACAACAGACATTTAATGTCTATTTACTATAATTGCAACAGTAATAACGAATGTAAAAACTACGAGCAAGAAGTTTTAAAAGCAGGGCTTGCAACAATTTATACAAATTTCAAGAAGTATTTTATATAAAGGGTCTAAAATTTAGCATATTTTTTGCACTTGCAACGCAATTGTTTATAGTTTTATTGTCTTTTTCTTTTTTTATTATGTTTCCGCCAATGTAATAATTTTTGAGTTTCCAATATGTTTTCTATACTCCCTTACTTGTTCATGGTCTACACTCATTACAAGTTTATTCTCGCCAAAGTATTCTAAAAAGCTTTAATGTGTCGTTTTGCATCTTCATAGCTGCTTTTTGGACATATATTTTAAATATGCCCTTGCTGCTTTTCCAAGTGTATAATCTCTATCTTGCAAGCAATTATTCCTTTTTATCTGTCACATATTTCATTTTATCTTTTGCATGTACTGGCATGCTTGTTCTTCAGTTTTGCATTTTAGACAGATTCCGCTATATTCTTTTCCTTTTGCTTTAAACCTGTATCTATGTCTGCTGTTATTTTCTTTAAAAATATTTAATATTTGCAAATAAAAACGTAAAAATGGTTGCATGGCTTGGTGATGACAGAATTAAAAATCAAGTAAGAAAAATAAGCAGAAAATTCAAAAAAAGAATAGTTGTTTTATTTGACATCTTAAAAGACAGTTTCATTTAATACATACGACCCATACGCAGAGGAAGTGGAGTGTAAAAGCTTCGCTTTTTTAATAAAATACTATAAATGTAAAACATTGTAAAAATATTCAACTATACAATCAAATTTATAGCAAAATTCATAATTTAGCATACTTAAATGATTAAAAAAACAAAAAAAATGGAGGGTAAAAATTGAGAATTCCTAGCATAACAAGCTATCATATTAGAAAAAAACCTTTAAAACAAAATTTGGGTATTAAAAACTCAACTTATATTTCACAACAAACAGTTCAAGCGCCGGTAAATAATGGTGCTTTTTCTCTAAATTTTAGAGGCAACTACGATGAGAATAAATTTGTCAAACCATTTAACTACGAGCATTATTATTTTCACAACGCCGATGAGTTACCAGAGGAATTTGGTCTTTACATAGATGGCCGGAATAAAAATATGATTGGTATTAAAAACAACTCAGGCATTAACGGTGCTCGTCAGGCTACTTATTATCATGATGGAAACATGGATTATTATGGAAAACCGGATTATGAAACTAGAGAAAAAGAACATAGACAGCTTCTAGAATATGTTTCTAACCCCGAAAATCTTGATACTTATTTGCCATTTTACGAAATTGTATTTCCCACGGCACATGAATGCGATTATGGCCATGGGATAACATACAAGAACAGCGGTTTTATTTACATAGGCAAAGATGGCTCAATCGAGTACAAAAAGTATCTGGACCAAAATTACATAAAAGGGATGTTGTCAAAAGAACATGTTTTAAAAACCGTTACATCTGGATTATTAGAACCAAGTTACGTTGTTTCCGAGATGGAAAAACAGGGTAGGTTAAAAGAGTTGTTTGATATGACAAATTTGGGTATTCCTATGCGCGAAGCAAGTATATTGGTAGATATTGCCGTGCAAAAAGGACAACTGGATGAAGTTTTGTCGCATTATCCAAAATTAATAAGTGGTGACAGCTATACAGATTCCAAGTTGATATCGGCTTTGCTTCGAGAAGGTAGATATGATGAATGTCTTGAAAGATATCCATCTGCTTCATGGCTAAGATCAAAAAATTATCCGCAGGATAAGTCTGATTCAATTAATATAGCCAACATACAGGATGCATTCAACAAAAAAAGGAAGAATGCACATGATAAATTTTCCACAAAAGCGCAGGAAGATTCTACTGAATTAGATAAAGCAATACAAAGTGCTAAAGTGTCTGCATTTTATGACTATAAAGATAACATGGGCTGGTGGCGAGTTCTTTTGGATGTTACCACCATGGGACTATTTGAGATAACCAAACTTGCAACCTGGGGAATAGATAGGCATAGTTACATAAAACACGCAAAAAAATCTGTTCAATATAACAGAAACAATAGCCAAGCAGAAATTGCAAAAGATGTAGGACAAATTCAAGATGAGCTTAAAAATGAAGACTTGCAAGCGACATATATAAAAGATAGGCAAGAGAAAATTGAAAAAATTAAAGATATAGTGTTTAGTAAATTGTTTAGTCGTATATCTTCAAGCACCAAGGGTGAACAAGTCGATGTTCCTAACTGTGTTATGCTAACAGGCGCAAACCCTTATTTAATGATGGAAATAATTGACTGGATAGGTGAAAATTCCGGTGCTGACTATATAAAAATACCAAGTATGGCAGACGGTGGCGCAATGCAGGACAAGCTCTTAGAAAAACTTGAAAAAGCAGAGCAAAATTATCAAACCACGGGCAGACGCTCTGTTATTTTCCTAAATGGCATGGAAAGGCTTCTAAAACCTAATGCAAACTCGCGGGAAGATATATCTTGCTTAAAAGATTTAATGAGTTCGGCAGATGAGGATTACCACTCAACCATTATATTTTATGCAAACCAGCCTCAAAATCTTGATATTGGCGCGACTGCTCCACACAGAGTAGGGCTTAAAATTGATATGTCCGAAAAATAAGCAAAAGTTACAGATAAAAATAAGATTAAGGAAATATTATGAAAATTAATACAATTATAGGTTATAACTTTAACGGTATTAGTGTAAATGGCAGACAAAAGAAAAAAGATGAAGTAAGTCAAAATCAAAATATGCTAAAAGCAAGACAGGCACAACACTATGTTATGCAAAATTGGGGAAGGGAACTGGATGAGCTAACGACACAAATGAGTGCAGTTGAAATAAAAGACCCAGAAAAAACAGGTCGTGGCGAATATTTGCCTGAACACATAAAAAGACTTGCTACATCAGATATTAGTTCTCAATCAGGAAGAACATATTATGCGGAAATTCAAAAAGGATATACCGAAATTTACAATGACTTGCAAAAAAAGGCAAGTTATATTGACAAAAAGTATGATTTAGCTACAAGAAGTCTTGAAGAAATTGCAAGGCTTGATGAATTGGATAGAAATAATTTACTTGAAAGCGATACAACTGTTGCTGCTTATACTCAACAAAGAAAAGCTGTTACCGGCATAAAAAATGTTGGCGGATACCAATTTGAAATGAGCGTATTAAAAGAAGAATTTATTGACAAGATTAAATTGGAGCAACAAGGACAAACTCCTGATATAGTCGGCAGCATTCTCTTTTTTGGTCCCTACGGCAACGGAAAAACCTACATTACAAGAACCGTTGCAAAAGAAACAGATTGCCCGATAAATTTTATAAGATTATCCAATGCTACAAATGATAACATTATTGAGGCAATGAAAAAAATAAAGTTATATGCACAAAAGGCGCAAGAAAATTTTGAAAACACGGGCAAGCGCTCAATTATATTCATTGATGAAATAGATAAAATGGTTAATGAAAAATCACCGATAAAAGACGAATTTGAAGAATTTATTAAAACTTGTTCTGAAAAATACCACTGCACGGTTTTTGCCGCAACAAACAGCCCTTCTTCTCTTGGGTTAAATATGAAAGATAAAGACGTATTCCCGATTAAAATGTCTATTGACCCTGCTGACAAGGAAAATTTAGAGCAGATATTAGAGTATATGTTTAAAAAATATCCTGTAAAAAATATTGATTACTCTAAACTTGCACAAGAAATTATAGAGCTTGAAACACAGATGGGTGCAAAATTTTCTAACGGACAAATAGGCGATATTTGCGAAGATGTATGCGCGTTGGCTAATGGTGAAGTTGTTGAACAAAGTGATATAATAGAATATATTAAAAACAACAATGTGCAGCCGTTAATAACTAAAGAAGTAAGCAAAATGTTTCAAGATGAGTACGCAAGATTTATAGGAAAAGAAAAATAGCATGAGAATATCGCCAACAACCCTGTATTCTGCATGTAATATAAAAAAACAAGAAGGTGCAAAAAATACCCCTATGGTATCATTTTGTGCTGCTGATGAATTTATATCTCAACCCACAAGTGACTATTGGACAAGAAGAAAAGAAATTCAAAGAGAATACTTGCCAAGAATAGCTGAACTTAGAAAACAAGAAAAACAGCAGTGGTTTGATGTTTGTCAAAGAGCGTATGATGCACAGTACAAGAGCAGGGATTTTGTTGCTTATTCGAATTCACTTCATAGAATACCCGAAATGCTTGAGTCCGAGGGTAAAGCTCGTAGTATTCCCATCCTAAATGATTTATTGTGTAAATATATGCATAACGAACATTTGGACTATATGCGAACCATTAGAGGGCCAAATTGCAGCGCTGTAATATCTAAAGACAAAAAAATGGCAGAAGATTTTTTAATGTTAACCGAGTACTATTCAAAATTCAGAAGTCCAACTTACGAAGACAGTTACTTAAGCAGAAAAGTTGGTCCGTATAATAAAGTGTACGGTCTTGATTTTGTCTATTTGCCTGATAAAACAGGAGATAGTGATGATTTAGCCGATGCCGTGCTTAAATTGCTTGAAAAATCAAAAGAAAACTATAAAAAAACAGGTAGGGAAACAATTATTACAGTAGAAAATATGGAAAAACTCATTAGTACCGATAATATTCGTGAAAATATTTCCTGTATGAAAGATTTGATGAGTTCCGCAAATGAAGATTATCACGCACAATTGCAGTTTGTAATAACAGATTTTAAAAAATGTAATATTGGTGCAACGGCAAGTCATAGAATTCGCAGTATTTATGATCTGGATAAAGCAGGTATATTGAAGGAAGATGTTGATTTTTATGTAAGATATTTCAATGGCGAAATGATACCAGTATTTGATGAAATAACAGAAATATACAGAGAAGGCGGTATTGAAAATTTCAAAATGAGACAAGAGTTGGAAGGGCTGAAAACTGAATTTAAAAGCAAGATAAAAGAGCTTGATGAATTATACCCTAAAGAAACAAGAGGGGTAAGGCGAAAATTGCCAAAGCAGGCAGGAGAGATAATGGAAAATACTGGTGCTACAATAGAAAACACCGCTAAAAAAGGTAAATTAGGTATGGCAGTCGCTATTATTTCGGCTGCTTGTGTTGCTATTGGTGCACTTGTGCTTTATTTAAAAAGTAAAAAGCCTAAAGCTGCTCGAGTTACTCAAAATGCCCAATATGCAACAGGTGTAGATATAGAAAATAATAAATTGGATTTAAATATGGACAATTTTTTAAATAATATAGGTAGTGGAAAACTTGTTTAATTGCCTATTTTTGTCTGATAATAGTTCTTTGAAAATAAAAGGGTTTTTAGTCCCTTTATTTAATCCTTAAATAATGCCATTTAATTTTTTGTCAGTGATAGTTGTGAGTGTAAAAATCAAAAGGCGCAAGATTGTATTTTGCAAGGATTCTTGCGTAGTGAACCATAATGCCTATTGTTGTACTTTTGTAATCGGTATTCTGTCAGGCTCGCCACAGCAAACAACATTATATGTAATTGGGTTCATTCCACCAATTGATGAAGTGTTCTATGAGCTTTGGCAAGTATTAAATTTCCCGAACCGTCAATTATGCCTGATAGCTTGATTTGTCTTTCGCATTAGATTTGTAATTTCTCGCCGTCCAATGCCCTATAACATATAATGCTTTTGACATAGACAAAAAATAAACAAAGGTAAAAGAGAATCCCTTTTTTTCGCCCTATGTATTTTTCTTGTATTTCTTCATGGTTTCTTAAATTAAATAAATTTGTTTTATACCCTGTTCCTTTCTTGTTAATATTCTAGTCATATATTTTCTGTGTTAATATATCCTAATGAATAAGAGAATAATTATTAAATAAATATGTAATAACTAAATACTCAGCAGCATAAAACAACTAAAAGTAGAAAATTGTCAATTAATTTTTGAACTTTCAAAAGTGTCGTTATTTGTTTTGTTTTTTTAAATCTAACAAACCTATTTAAATTATTTTCTTTAGTGTTAGAATGAATAAACAATCTTAAATAATGTTGTTAAGTGATATTTTAAAAAGGGATATTTAGACAATGAGAGTAGCACCTATTAACTTGGCGTCACGCCGTAATTTTCAACCCCAAAAAAACCTAAACTTTGGAAAAATTGAAGAAGAAAACAGACAAAGAATTATTGACAATTTGCCATTTGACAAGCCTTGCGGTGGATATAAACAAGAAGATGCCGACAGGGACAAAGAATTTGACATTGCGGCAATAGACCATAATAACGGTGTAATGCTTAAATGGGGAGGCAAAGGACACCCCAGAGGTTTAATTTATGCTGATTTAATTAGAGAACATGTAGATAAGAGCCCTGCTAAAGAAAGTTATATGGAATTATTACCCGAAACATTAGGAATTGATTTTTTAAGCAATTTGGAAAATCCAAGAATTTATAACGGCTTTATTACATTTGTGCGCAATATTAACCTTGAAGAAATACCCAGTGACCCAAAAACACAATCATCAAAACCCTCATCAGATAATACATACTCTGAACAAGAAGAAAGAGAAGATAACTTCATATACGGTATGTTCAACAGACCATTGTAAACTTTTGTTTCAAATAATACATATAATTATATTTTACAAGCAAGAATAAATATTCACCTGTCTTAAATCAATAAAACAGGTGAATTTTCTATGCCATCCCCATTGCACAACATAGCTAAAAATGTTGGCTTTACCAGATATGGTAAGGTAATTCACCTCCCCTCCACAAAAGCTATATCAGAGTGCAGACTTGATGATATTTTTAATTTTTTGAACAATAAAACCGGTTCTAATTTCATCCAATCAATAAACAATGAAACAAGATATTTAAAAGCAAATTCCCTGCTTGATACCCTTAAATATCCTTTTGTTGATTTACCAAAGGATTTTTTAGCTTTCATCTCTAAAAAATTTAATATTAAATCACTTCAAGATTCAAATTTGCTTCAAAATTATGCAAAAGCTCAACAAGACAAAAGTTATCAAAGAGCAATGCGCGGTTTAATTAAAAACGGGGATAACTTTATTGCTCAATTTGCAAAAGAAAAAGGAATAAACACCTCAGAGCTTGAAAAATTCCTCTGCAAAAATGAGTGTAATCCTCAATTCAAGGAATTATGCGACAGTGTAGTAAAAAAATTCTACAAGTTATTTGATGATAATCTTGCAAAAGATAAAGCACATTATCACACACCTCACGAAAGAGCTGTTGTAAGACTTGTATCAGGACTTACCGCTGCAATTATGCTTGGTAACGATTTCTACAATAAATCCATAATGAATGGAGTAAGTGAGGATGAGGCAATAAAATCCGCAAGTACAAAAAGAAAACAAGAAATTCTCGCTACTGTTCAAGAGGCATTATCTCAATATTTCCTTTTAGGTGCTTTTGCAAGCTTTTCAAATAACTCTCAACTCGGTGCGCCTCTTTTAAATACTGCTCTTGGCATTTTGTTTCATATTACATCAAGATTATCTACAAAAAGACCCTTAAAAAGAATTGATGTGCCTGAAAAACCGCAAAATCAATCACAACTTACAATTAATAAATTTATTGATAATATTAAAAAAGGTAATGAGCCTACATTAAATAACGATAACCAAGAAAAAGAAGAAAACAAAAAACATCTTTTATCACTAAAAAATATTTTACTTGCAACCCTTGCAAGTATTGGCGTTGGTTTTGCATTTAAAGGTATTAAAAGCACAAAAACATTTAATAACCTAAAAAATACAATTTTAAATCTTGATATCGTAAAAGAACTTTCTAAGAAATATCGCAATTTTACTGTAGGTGAAGTATGGATTGATAAAAATGAGGCTGATGAATTTTGCAAAACATTTTTAGATATTAATAAAATGGGCAGCTATAAACATTATAAGGAAATATT
>CALUUL010000040.1 GCA_944323945.1 Candidatus Gastranaerophilales bacterium | reverse complement strand
TAACTAAGATTAAGAAACGGAATGACAATGATAATAGAACCAATAAAGAATAAACAAGTTGATATAAAGAAAAAGAAAAAGAAGGAAGAAAAGCCTGAAAAAACAATGAATAAAACCCTGCAAGGAGTTTTAATAAACAGTCATGTCCGAAATAATCAGGACACAAGTTACTCTTTTAATGACATAAAAGATTCTTTATTAATTAGTGATTCAACAAATTACTATTCTACAAACGGAACAATAAAAAAGAGCGAAAACGAAAGTTCTTTTGATACAAAAAAAGCAATTAAACCGCTATTAATAGGTACAAGCTTAATTGTCGGGGGATGTTTTGCAATAAGTGCAATTTTAAAAAAATCATCAAAAGCGTTGTTAACAACAGCAAATTTTGAACATTTACCTGATTTAGCTATAAATATGAATATAAAAGAAGAGCCACAATTTGCTATATATCGAGCAATAAGAGATCCAAATTTCAAAAATTTATTCGGAGCTGCAGCTGTTTTTCTTATGAGTGGAATAACTATTGCTTGCAAAAATTTTGTAGAAGGGGCAAAAGAAGTTTGGACAAAGAAACAATCTGCAGATATTGAAAAAAATCTTCAAGAAAATTTAATTGAAGTTGAGACAAATGCCTTTTCTGGAAAGCTCAAAGTCGTAAATGATATCATGCAAAATAATGTAAAATATTTTGACGAAGTCATAAATAACAGAAAAGAGAAAGCTTCAACTCCTGAAGTTTTCTCCGGATTTTTATCATTTAAAGGTGAAGATAAAGACAAAGAACCCTCGAAACAAAACAACACAATACTTAACAAAAATCTTAAATATGCAGCTCTAATTGGAGGTGTAATTGCAGGTGCTGTTATTCTTGGTAAATTAAGCATTTCAAATCTGAAGAAAACTATTGAATACACAAATAAATACGCAAACAATTATACAGAAAAAACCATAGATGCAATTAACGGAATCAGTAATAAAGCAGATAAAAATGACTTACCAAAAGTTATAGAGTTTTTAAAATCAATTTGTGCTAAACCTGATTATATAAAAGAAGTTGCAAAAAAATATAATCTTTCAGGCGATGAAGTACAAAAAATAATTCACGCAGTTGAAGAATCAAAAAAAACGATATTTGCAGATGCACCAACAGCACTGGGTGGTATTCCTCAAAAGGTACAATATTACTGCTATATAGATGAAAACAGAGGTCACTTATATAACTGGATTTTGAATCCTAAAAATAAATTTACAAAACTAATATTTGGGGCATTTACTCTATCCAGTGCCATTGGATATCTTTTTAAGCAAGGAATGGATGCAATAAAAGAAGTAACAGTTATGAAAGAAAATGCAAAAACTGAACTTGATTTAAGAAAAAGACTTGTTGATGTCGAAATTGCTAATTTCAAAGCAAAAAAAGAAAGTGCAACTACTCCATTAATAGAGAACTTTGAAAAACATGCAATTGATGGTTCTAAATCAAAAGAAGAACTAAAACAACTGGCAGATAATATATTAATTGAAATAAAGAACGGTCCCCCATACGTATACAATTAAGGATAAATTATGAAAATTGCGAATATAAATATTCAGAATAATGTTTCACAGCTTGGTCAAGGAGTATCTTTCCCAAATCATCAAAGGAATTACTGTACTTTTAATGAAAAAAGAACAGAAGAACTTGTTAATGCAAAAGAAGAGGCTCTTCCATATATTGATACATTTTTAAAATCTGCTTGGAGCGAGGAACAAGTATTAGATGGGCTTCAAGTACTTGATAAAATGCTTGATAAAGGCGTAAAGGGAATAGACAAGATGTATCCGACAATTGCAAGATTTAATGATGTAACATCTCCGAATATACAAGTTATGTTAGCCGGAATTTACAGAAAAACACTTGTTCCTGATGCTTTTGGACCTTTAAACAAAATGATGATAAGGCAAACATTAACACCAAACTCCCCATATTTTGATCCTACAGAAGAAATAGGAGGTGCAATTATGGAATATTTAAAGAATCAATCAAATATTAATTCATCTGCAATCATAAAACATTAATAGAAACTGTTTATATTTTCAATAATATCTGATGCTTCTTCTTCAGTTTTCTGCTCTTGTGGAATTTTTTTATCTTTAAAAAGATATTTATATTTTGCTTCTTCTAACTCTTGTGAATTATCAGGATGTTTTGCCGATGTATATTCATTTAATTTATTCATTACTTCTTTTGATTTAGCATTCAAATGAAAACAAATCTGATAATACAATTCAGCATTTTTCAAATCGCCTAACTTTTCATAACATTTTGCACTTTGAAGATTAGTATCAAAATCTCTTAATAAACCTGAAGCCAATGCTAATTTATAATATTCTATTGCAGTTGAATATTCTTGAAAACTGTAAAAGAAATCTCCCATCGCTCTTTGCAACTTAGGATCAGCAGGATTCATATTATAAGCTTTTAAAACATATAATTTTGCCTCTGCTCTATCTTGAAGAAGTTGATTTACTTTAGATAGTCCCAATAATGCTTTTGTATTTATCGGATTTTTTTCATATTCTTCTTCATATAAAATTCTTGCTTTATGAATATATTCATAGCCTTCTTCTTGATTAGATGTTGTTTGAGCTTTCCTTAACAATTTTTCTGCTTGAGAAAAATTATCCGCCAATGCACAATTTAAAGATAAAAAAATTATTAATAAAGTATATATTAGTTTATTTCGTAAACTTTTCATAATCAAACTTAATAATATCCAATCTAGCTATTTATCTTAATAATAACTATATGTTATAAATATTTCAAGGTTAGCAATAAGGATAGTAGTAAATGCAAGAAATCGGGATTTTATTTACATTTATTTTTTTTGCACTATCATTTGCTATTTTTATGTTGATATGTTCAATTATTGCCGCACCTAAAGCAAATAATGAAAATAAAGAAAGTATTTATGAATGCGGATTAAATATAAAAGAAAAATTTAATTGTAAATTTAAAATACAATTTCTTGTATATGCAATATTATTTTTAATTTTTGATGTTGAAACAATATTTATATTCCCATTTGCACTAGGCTATAATTTCCTCGGAGTATTTGCATTGATTGAAATCACTATATTTTTAGGATTACTGTTATTAGGCTTAGTTTATGCAATAAGAACAAGAACATTAAGGTTTAAATAATGAATATTATTTTATCTACAATAGATGCTATATCCAACTGGGCAAGGTCAAATTCATTATGGCCATTAACTTTTGCCACATCTTGCTGCGGAATAGAGATGATGTCAGTATCAGCATCTGACTATGATATAGCAAGATTTGGGTCAGAAGTATTCAGAGCTTCTCCAAGACAAGCTGATTTGTTAATTATAGCAGGCACTATAACTCATAAAATGGCACCATTGCTATTAAAGTTATACGAACAAATGCCGGAACCAAAGTATGTTATTGCAATGGGCGCTTGTGCTTGCAGTGGAGGAATGTTCAAAAATGATTCTTACTCTGTTGTTTATGGGGCAGATAAGATTATTCCAGTTGATATTTATTTACCTATGTGTCCGCCAAAACCAGAAGCACTTATTGATGCTATAAGAAAACTTCAATCAGAAATAAAAAAAGAATCCTTGACTACAAGAAAAGAACTTATAGCAAAACATAAGTCTAAATTAAGAATTCAAGATGACCTTGATATTTTAATACAAGAAGATGTTAATATTTTTAAAATGGGGATATAGTTTGTGTTTAAAGAATTTGAAACAAAATTTGATATATTAAATAAGACTATAATTCGACCAAATATTCAAGAATTTTATATTAAAAAGGGAAATATAAAAGAAGTATTAAATTACTTAAAAAATTCTCCGGAGACAATATTTTCAAGGTTAGATTGCATTATTGCAAAAGATAATTCTAAAAATTTTACTGTTAGCTACATTTTAAACTCTGATACATATAATACAAAATGTGCAATAAGTTATTATCTGAACTACGAAGAAGCTGAGACTGTAAGCATTTCAGATATATATAAAAATGCAGCTTGGGATGAAAGAGAAATTTATGACCTATTTGGCATTAAATTTAATAATCACCCCAACCTAAAACGGATTCTGCTACCAAATTCATTTAAAGGGAATCCTTTAAGAAAAGACTACATTGCAAATGATGAAAGACTCAAATGGAATAATGACTAAAACTTCTGAACGTACAATGCAAATAAATATAGGTCCGCAACATCCATCAACACATGGAGTGTTAAGAATGCTTGTAACTTTATGTGGAGAACAAATTATAAAAATAGAACCCATAATCGGCTACCTGCACCGTGGTATAGAAAAAATGGCAGAAACCAGAACATATCTGCAATACTTACCTATTGTTGACAGGGTTGATTATCTTTCAGGATTTTTCTGTTCTTATGCTTACATTTCAGCTATAGAAAATTTAACAAATACAGATATTCCAATAAAAGCAAAATATATAAGAACTCTAACTATGGAACTAAACAGAATTTCATCGCACCTTCTGTGGTTAGGCTGCTATCTCCTTGATTTAGGCGCAACATCTCCATTATTTTACACATTTATTGAAAGAGAAAAAATATTAAATATCTTTGAAGATTTAACAGGTTCAAGAATGATGTATAATTACTATACTTTTGGCGGTGTGAAAAGAGATATAGAGAAAGAACTTTTAACAAAAATAAAAGATTTTTCCAATAAATTTTTAAAAGCAGTTCAAGAATACGAAGATTTAATATCAAACAACCCTATTTTTATTACAAGAACACAAAATATAGGAATACTATTAAAAGAAGATGCAATAGAATATTCCATAACAGGTGCAAACTTAAGGGCCTGCGGAATCTCAAAAGATTTAAGAAAAGACTCGCCATACCTTATATACGACAATTTGGAATTTTCTGTTCCGATAGGAACAATTTCTGATTCTCATTCAAGATACCTAATAAGAATAAAAGAAATGAGAGAAAGCAATAAAATAATAAATCAATGTACAGATTGGCTTTTATCAAATATGGAAGACAAAGAAATAAATACCAAAATAAACCCTTTAACAATAAGACCAAGCGGGACTTCTTTGGGCGAAGTTGAATCAACAAGAGGACTTTTACAATGCTATATAGAAGCAAACGGGACAGAATTTCCAAACCGAATTAAATGGAGAACACCGTCATTTTATGCAACACAAGCAATTAATACAATTGCAAAAGGATTTATGCTTCCTGATTTGATGGCAATCTTTGGCAGTTTAGATATAATCATGCCGGAGGTAGACAGATAATGAGTATATTTAATCTTATTTTTGTCGAATATCTTCTAAAATTAAACATTCCTGAATGGTTAATTTTTATGTTATGGCAAATCATTTGTTTCATTTTTATAAGTTTATTAATGGTCTTAGCCGTATTATTTTTAGTTCTATTTGAAAGAAAATACCTTGCTTTTTTCACAAGAAGAAAAGGTCCAAATAGAGTGGGACTTTATGGCTGTCTGCAAACTATAGCTGACGGAATAAAAATATTATTCAAAGAAAATATAATGCCAAGAAATGCAGATAAATTTATTTATTTTGTTGCACCAATTATAGTTTTTGCACCTATCTTAACAGTATATTCTCTAATACCTTTTTCATCAGACATTAATTCTTACAAATCAGATATTGGGATTTTATTATTTATGGCAATATTATCAATCCCAATAGCAGGCGTTTTACTTGCAGGATATTCAAGCGGAAATAAATATTCTTTAATTGGAGGCCTGCGTTCTTGTATTCAGGCAATAAGTTCTGAAATTCCAATATTTCTTGTGCTTGCAGGTATAGTTCTCATAACAGGTTCTATGAATTTAAATGAGATAATAAAAGCTCAGCATTCATTTTGGCAATGGAATATTTTTCCTTCAATATTAGGGTTCGTAATATTTTTCATTTGTTCATTAATAACATTAAACAGAATTCCATTTGATTTTCCCGAAGCAGAAAGTGAATTAGTAGCAGGCTATAACAGTGAATATTCAGGTATGAAATTTGCAATGTTCTTTCTTGGAGAATACGCCTTAACCTTTATTTTTAGTGCATATACTGCTACTTTATTTTTAGGAGGATACAATTCGCCTTTCGGATTTTATATTGCAGATTTCCTTGATTTAAAATTAATTACAGGGGAAATTATAAGGAATATAGAACAATTTTTCTGGTTAATATTAAAAACATTCTTTTTAATATTAGTAATAATGTGGATAAGAGCAGCCTACCCAAGATTTAAGACAGACAAAACACTTGAACTTTGCTGGTATATTTTTATACCTTTAGCTATTTTTAATCTGTTTGTTTTATGTATTGCTCAGTATTTTAGGGGGAGTTTATGATAAAAAGTTTTATTTACCCTATAAAAGAATTGATTAAAGGACTTTTAACCGTATTAAAAAACGGTTTTAAAGAGAAAGTAACACTTGAATACCCCGAAAAGAAAAAAGTTCTTAATAACAATTTTAGAGGTAAAATTAAATACGATAAAACAAAATGTATAAAATGCAAGATTTGTCAAAAAGTCTGCCCTACAAAAGGGACAATAGAAATAAACGAAACATTTAAAATAGACTTTAGTCAATGTATATTCTGTGCTAATTGTGTTGAATTTTGCCCCAAAGGTGCATTAACAATAACAAAAGAATATGAATTAGCAACAAATGATAAGAACAAATTAATATTCGATGAGGTAATTAATTAATGGAACAATTAAATGCAATAATATTTTATATAATTTCTGCAATCATTATATACTCAAGCATTGCCATAATTTTAACAAAAAAGATAATGAAAAGTGTCTTTTTTGCATTAATAACTTTTATTTGTTTCGGATTTCTATTTTTCTGTATGAATGCACTTTTTAACGGCGTAATTCAAATTTCAATATATGGAATTGCATTATGTATCCTTTTTGCAATTGCAGTTATGATTACAAACACCAATACAGAAGAAACCAATAAAATAAGATTCTCACCTAGAATTATTTTGGCTTTTTTAGGCTTAATAATGATAGTTTCTTCCATTTTAATTTTTCTAAAAGAGACTATGGTTTACGATTATATTTTTAGTACATACATTAACTCATCTCATTTACTAACAAATATTGATAATACAAAACAATTATCATCAGAACTCTTAACGCATAATTTATATTCCTTTGAGCTTTTAGGTCTTTATCTTTTAATTGTTCTCATTGGCATTTTAGTATTGTTAACTTTTAAAGGAGAATTCAAATAATGTTTGAAATTACTTTATATCATTATTTAGTTTTATCTTTAATTCTTTTTGCAATAGGTTTTATTGGAATAATAATTTCAAAAAATATTATAAAAGTTCTAATATGTATAGAGATAGTAATGTCAGCAATAAACTTAAATTTCATAGCATTTACTGCATACAAGAACTATCTTTTCTTATCAGGTATGGTATTTGCTTTATTTATAACAGCAATTTCAGCTGTACAAACAGCAATAGGACTCGTATTAATATATCAAATATATAAAAATAAAGAGACAACTACATCTGAAGAAATTGAGGAGTTAAAAGGTTAATGAATTTCTTTACTAATAATATATTCCTAATAATGTTTCTTCCAATATGGATAAGCCTAATAATAATTTCAGGAGCTTATATAAGATTAACCGAAAACAGAAAAATGACAGTATTCTTGACCTCGATCTCAACATTAACAGGTTTAATCTTTTCAATTTTTCTTTTTAATCATATAAAAAGTCCACAACCAATAGTTATAGAAGATTCTTTTTCTTGGATTAATATTGATAAACTTAATATTAACCTTGGAGTATTAATTGATTCAACCTCTGCAATATTCCTTGTTATTTTAATGTTGATAAGTTTATTAATTCAAATCTATTCATATGGATACATGAAAAATAAAGAAGAATTTAATAAATATTTTATATATCTGAATTTTTTCAATTTTGCAATGACAGGATTAATTCTTTCTCCAAACTTAATACAATTATATATTTTTTGGGAATTAGTTGGTGTTGCAAGTTATCTTTTAATAGGATTTTTTCATAAAAAAGAAGATGTATCATTATCTGCAAAAAAAGTCTTCATTATCAATAGGTTTGGTGATACAGTTCTTTTAGCAGGAATCATATTTTTAGCATATTTTTCAATAACATATATGAATCAACAACCTGATGAATTTTTAGCATTTAGTGATTTAGACTATTTTCATAACCAACTTCAAAGTTTGACATATCCAAATGTATACAATTTAATTCTATCTTTATTTTTAATTGGAGCATTTGTAAAATCAGCTCAATTTCCTTTTCAGCAATGGCTGATAGATGCAATGAAAGCACCTACGCCAGTAAGTGCGTTGATTCATTCGGCTACGATGGTCTGTGCCGGTATATTTTTAATAATTAGAATATATCCTTTATTATCAAATGAATTATTAAACCTAATATTATCTATAGGACTCATAACAGCTGTTTTATGTGCATTTATAGCGATTTCACAAAATAATATTAAAAAAATGCTCGCATATTCAACATCTTCACAATTAGGACTAATGTTTACAGCTATAGGTTTACAAGCTATTCCTGTTGCAATAATATACTTGGTAATTCATTCATTTACAAAAGCTTTACTATTCTTATGTGCAGGGAATATTTCACAAATTTCGAATTCAATAGAAACAAAAGAAATATCAGGATTAAGAAAAATTGATTTCTACCTTGCAATTTATTGGATTATTGGAGCATTGTCACTTTCAGGACTTTTCTTTGGCGGTTTTACATCTAAAGAAATGCTATTAAATATAGCAGAAAACAATAAATCAATATTATTTTTAATCCTCTTAACTTCTTTTATGAGTACTTTCTATATCTTTAGAACTTATTTCAAAATTTTTGAAGGGAACAAAATAAATGAATATAAAATAATAAATGAGAAATCAATGTCATTTGCTTTAATGACAATGGTTATATTTGTGATATTCCCCGGATTTTTATTCAAAACTTCACAAATCAACATGTTGTGTCTGTTAGCTGTAGGTATTTGTATAACCGCAATATTTGCAGCATATTTCAGCAATAAATGCAACAAAATTATGATTCCGCCTTTTCTATACAAATTATCAAAGAATGAACTTTTTATTCCTAACTTATATAATTTCATAGGCAGATTTTTCAATTTAATATACTTTTCTGTAAATATAATTGATAAATATTTTATAGACGGAACTATTAATATTACTGTAAAAATAACAAAATTTCTCTCAAATACAATTTCTAAACTTCAAAACGGTAATATTCAAACTTATGTTTCATATTCTATTTTTTCTATCGGCATAATACTTTCAATTATTTTATACTTATATTTTATGGCATTGAGGAGTTAATATGATAGATAATTTTATTCCTTTAATAGTCTTTACACCATTAATAATGAGTTTATTTTTATATAGTCCGTTTATAGGTGATAATGAAAAAACAATAAGAAGAATATCAAAAGGCTTCATTCTTTTTCATTTTACACTAACAGTCTTATGCAGCATTTTCTTTAATTTTTCCAATCCTGATTTCATAATAGAAACTGACTATGAATGGATCAATTTATTAGGAATAAATGCTAATTTCGCATTCGATTCTTTAACAATGTTATTGGTTATACTAACTTCTTTTATATTCTTAATATCAATATATCTAAGTAAAAGTATGATAAAAAAATCATACAGATTATATTACTCACTAATATTCATATTGTTAACAGCAATACTTGGAGTATTTAGTGCAAAAGATATATTTTTATTCTTTATGTTTTGGGAACTTGAATTAATTCCAATGTATCTGCTAATTTTGAAATGGGGAAGCGGAAATAAACAAAGAACCGCAATGAAATTCCTTCTTTATACGTTTTTTGGCAGTCTTTTTATCCTATTAGGATTTTTAATCTTATATTATCTAAATTTCAAACTTACAGGAACCTTAAGCAGCGATATAAATGATATAGATATAATATCCGCACCTGAAGTACTTAGAAATTTAATCTTTTTCCTTTTACTAATAGGTTTTGGAGTTAAACTACCAATAATACCTTTACATAGTTGGCTAAGTGATACACATTCACAAGCCCCAACTCCTGTTAGTATTATATTATCATCTATACTTCTAAAACTTGGTGCATATGGTATTTTAAGATTTAATCTACAAATGTTTAATTATGAATTTCAAGTTTTTGCAATATATATAATGCTATTTGCAGTAATAAACATAATATACGCAAGTTTTTGTGCAATTGTTCAAAAAGATATAAAAAAAATTATTGCATTCTCAGGCATTGCAAATATGGGAATTTTCTTACTTGGCATTTCATCTCTTAATTCAATAGGTATAACAGGTGGAATTTTCCAATTATTCTCACACGCATTTATAAGTGCAGGATTATTTGCAATAACAGGCTTGATATACATAAAATGCGGAACAAAAAATATAACACGAATAACTGGACTCGGTGAAAAAATGCCAAGACTTATGTTTATTTCAATTCCAATATTATTAGCCTCAATCGGTACTCCTTTATTATGTGGTTTCATTGCTGAATTTTTAAGTTTTACAGGTGCATTGTTATTACAAACAGAAGGAATAATTAATACAAAAGTTCTTTCTCTTACAGCACTAACTGTACTAATATTTTCTAGCGTATATATTCTAAAAATTTTTCACAGAGTATTTTTCAATACAAATAAAAATCTGAATAGAAAACTCTCTGATATAAATACAAAACAACTTATAATACTTATTCTTTTAGTATTATGTATTATAATTTTTGGATTATTCCCATTCCTATTAACAGATATAATTAAAGAATATGCAAATATAACATATAATCCGCAAGGAGTATTTTAATGAATATAATCAAAGACATACAATATGCTTATTTACCAGAATTAATATTATTTATATTTATAATTTTAAATATTGTTTTTTCACTTTTTATAAAAAAGAATACATATAGAATATCTAAAATCACAACATTACTAGCTATAGCTTTATCAGGATTATCAATATTTTTCATACAAATAGATCCAACATATAAAGCGTTTAATGGTGTATACATATCCAATATATATACAACTGCATTTAAAATAATGATATTAATTTCGGGATTATTAACAATACTTTCTTGCCGGAATTTAATTAGAGAAAAACGACAAAAGTCTTTTGAATTTTTTTCTATATTCTTATCAGGAATCCTAAGTGCATTTTCTTTGGTTTCATCAAATGATTTTATAAGTGCCTTTATATCAATTGAATTATTAAGCGTTTGTTGCTATTTTTTAACATCGTTCCGAAGAAATCACAAATCAAAAGAAGCAGCATTAAAATATTTAATAACAGGAACAAGTTCATCTGCAATATTTCTTTTAGGGGTATCATACTTATACGGAATCACAGGTAATATTAATTTTTCAAATATCTCTGATGCAATATCAACATCAGGAATAAATATATTATTTATAATTTCATGTATACTAATAATAATTTCATTAACTTTCAAATTAGGATGCATACCATATAATAACTGGATTATAGACATATATGAAGGTTCAACTTACAGTATATGTAATTACTTATCTTTAATACCTAAAATTGCAGTAATCGGATTAATCTCAAGACTTTTTGTTTTCATATTTTCATATAGTCCTATCATACAAATTCTAACCGCAATTATTGCTTTATGTTCAATCATTTATGCATCAATAGGTGGTATTAATCAAACCAATATAAAACGTCTTTTTGCATATAGCTCAATATTGCATTCAGGATTCATTCTTTTAGCCACAAGTTGCATAAGTGTATATGGATTTTCTTGCCTAATATTCTATATTTTTACATACATTTTTATGAATATAGGAATATGGAATGCAGCAATTATTTATAATGAAAATTATCAAAGCGATGAAATTTCTGATTACAAAGGAATATTTTATAAAAATCCCTATTATACAATAGCATTCACAATATGTCTAATATCATTATCAGGACTCCCCCCTACAAGTGGATTTCTATCCAAATTATATCTATTTTCAGCACTTTCAAGAGAAGACTTTACATATTTAATAATACTATTCTTAACCCTTTGTGCAACAATAATTAGCGTATTTATATATCTAAAAATTATAAAATTGTTTTATGAAAAAAATACAAAAAATACAAAACTGATAAGACATTTTTCAATTGAAAAATTTATACTTTATATATGCTGTATTATAACAATATTTATTTTTATATACCCAAATGAAATTATAAAATTATCACAAATAATAGCATATTACATATAAAAAAGAGGTCATTATATATGACCTCTTTTTAAACAATTATTTCTTTTTAGTAATCTTTCCAATTCGGATATTGATAATTAATACTATGGTTATAGAAATCCAAATCAGTATAAGCCCCAGGAGCTATATAATTATAAACTCTCTTCAAAATATCTTTAGAAGTATTCTGTTCTACATAAGGTTCTCTATATGGATCTTTATTTGTAATACTCATCATCTTCGCCATTTCTGCGGAGTAACCGGTATTCACCATAAACTGCTCTGTAGTCATATATGTATTATCAATAAAAGCATTTGATGCCAAAGAACTTGTCAAAAATACAGTAAGAATTAAAGCTATCTTTTTCATTAATAAATCCCCTTCATTATACTAACATGATAGCCTATTTTTTTAGAGAATGCAATATTTAAAGATTCTCCATTTGTATGAGATTTATAAATTCATCAACTAGCTTTTCCTCAGGCAAACGCTTAATAATTTCCCCTTTTTTAAAAATATAACCTTCTTTTATGCCACCGGCTATACCGTAGTCTGCATGTTTTGCTTCACCTGGACCATTTACAGCACAACCCATAACTGCAATTGTAAGCGGTTTATCAAAATTTTCTAATTTCTTTTCTACCTCTTTTGCTAAAGAAATTAAATCAATTTGAGTTCTTCCACAAGTAGGACAAGAAACAAAATTTATTCCTCTTTTTCTTAATCCTAAAGATTTTAGTATTAAGAATCCTGCTTTAACCTCTTCAACTGGAGAATCAGTAAGTGAAACTCTAATAGTATCACCGATACCTTCTGCAAGAAGTGTGCCTAATCCAACTGAAGATTTAACTATACCACCAGTATAAGTACCTGCTTCAGTAACCCCTAAATGAAGAGGATAATCAACTTCTTTAGCAATTAACCTATATGCTTCTATTGTTGTTAATACATCACTTGATTTTAAAGATATCTTAATTTTATCAAAACCATTATCTTCTAAAATTCTAACATGACGCATTGCACTCTTAACCATTTTTTCTGCAAGGGGGATATCCATTTTTTCAAACTCTTTTTCCAAAGAACCACCATTAATACCGATTCTTATAGGAACATTATTTATTTTTGCAAGTTCAACAACTTTCTTTGTATGCTCTTCTTTACCAATATTTCCCGGATTAATTCTTAAAGCATCAATACCATTTTCAATACAACGTATTGCAAGCCTATAATCAAAATGTATATCAGCAATTAAAGGCAAAGGTGATCTCTTTTTTATTTCTTTAACAGCTTCTGCTGCATCCGGATTAAGAATTGCAAGTCGAACCAATTCACAGCCTTGTTCATTTAAATTGTAAATTTGTTTTAAGGTAGCTTTAACATCTCTTGTATCCGTATTTGTCATCGATTGTACTGATATAGGAGCATCTCCACCTATTTTAATATTACCAATTTGTATTTGTTTTGAAATTCTTCTTTGTATCATGATTTTACTATTCCTGTTATGATTATCTTAGCATAAATAAAGTTAGGGATATAAAATGAAAATTGCAATAATATCAGATATTCACGGTAATATTGATGCACTGGAAAGCGTTTTATGTGATATAGAAAAAGAAAATTGCTCAAAAATATTTTGTTTAGGAGATCTGGTAATGGCTGGTCCTGAGCCAAAAGGAACACTAAACAAAATACATGCCCTTATGCAATCAAAAGATTTTTATATAATTCAAGGTAATACAGACAAGATGTTGTCTGTATTTTCGTTTGATACATATAATGAAATCTTAAATACAAATGCAGTTATGGCAAGTGCTTATCTGGCAGATAGTAAATTACTTAGTGATGAAGACAAACTTTTTTTAAAAAGTCTTCCACCCCAAAAAGAAATAGAATTATTCGGAATAAAAATCTTATTGGTTCATGGTTCACCAAGAAAAAATAATGAAAATGTATATCCAAACCTTCAAATAAAAGAGGTTGAAGAAATGCTTGAAGGAACAAATGCAAACATAATTTTTTGTGGACATACACATATTCCTTGCGGCTATCAAACAAATACAGAACAAACAGTAGTAAATGTAGGAAGTGTAGGAAGACCTTTTGCTGAGAAACCAGATTCTTGTTATGCAGTCTTGGATATTAATGAAAATAATTCTACATATACAATAAAACACAAATTTATAAAATACGATGTAGAATCAGCAAGTGAAAAGATTTTAGCAAGAAAATTTGAAGGGTGTGAAAAACTTGCAAAAATGCTTTTAAAAGCAACATCAAGATACCCAGAATAACAAATTGTTACATTTAAACAAAATAATGGCAAAAAAAAGTTTTTGACTTTTTAAACCATTCGGATACAACAATCCAATATAAAAAGGAATGAAGATGAATACTATTACACCAAGATTAAGTAATAATATACAAAAAAATATAAAGAACAAAAAAACTCTTTCCACAAATTATCCACCAAATAAACTCAATATTAGTTTTAAAGGTGGACCTGCAACATTAATTTCCGCAGCAGATAAAGAAATTATGAATGTGTTCTCTCAACATTATGGAAATATTGGTGAAAGATTAGGACAAAAAGTAGGGAAATTAGTAACATCTTCAGAAATTTTAAAACGGAGCTCCAGATTTTCTTTAGAACAAGGAGCTCGTTCTATTCGTGAGAAAAAAGTTCCTCAAGCTCTATTAGAAAATATTTTATTTCCTTTTGTAAACTTACCATTATATGCCGTAAGTTGGGTATTAAAAAAAGCACAAAATATTCCTTCTATAAAAGATGGTGCAAGAAGGCTATATAATAAACCAATATTAAGAATACCAAGAAAATTAAATGAACTTGATTCTAAAACAGATATGTTAAAAGGTATTTTTGACAAAACAGAAGATGTTGTTAAAAAGTTTGCAAAAGAAAAAGGAATAGATGCTGATGACTTATTAAAAATATTAAATAATGCAGATGACAACTCAGCATTAAAAAAAGAAGCTACAGAATACATAAAAGAAAGCTTATATAAAGTAAGTAATAAATTTTTTGATAAACATACAGGTAACTTTAATACAGCTTATGAGAGACCATTAAACAGAATAGTTACGGGATTAATTCCGGTAGCTTTCTTAGCAAATGATGCATATAACCTATCTGTATTATGCGGAGATAAAAAAGAGGATTCAAACAAAGAAGCTCATGAAAGAGCAAAACAAGAAATTTCTAGAGTATTAACAACTGCATATATACAATTGCTTACATTTGGTGCATTTACAAAACAAGTAAATACTATTCCTTGGTTTACCCCTTTAACCTCAGCAGCAACAGTATTATTCTCTGAAACATCTTCAAGAAAACGCTTAGGTAAACCTATATTCTTCTTATCAAAAGAAAAAGCAAAAGAATATAATAGAAAAGAAGCAGAACAAACCCAAAAAAATGAAAAAGCAAAAACAGAATCATTAAATGATAAGAATCAAAAAAACACAGAAGATAAACAATCTGAAAATAAACAAACACAAATAAAGAATTTATCATTCACATTTAATGAAAATGAACCAAAAGTTTTCACAAGTTTCAAAGCTTCCGTTCAGAATAACGATGCAATAGAAAATAAAGACGAAAATAAAGAAACAAAACCAAAAGAAACAAAGAAAGCCTTAATTAATTACAATACATTTAAAAAAGGTGTTTTGTTACTTGTTACAGCAGGTTTTGCAATGAGCTTTATAAAAAATAGCTCATATACAAAGAATACAAAACTTGTAAAAGGCATAAAAGATATTGGAGATAAAATAAAAAAGAAATTATATAATCCATTAGCATTTAAAGATTTTGAAATTTCCCAAAAAGATTTTGAGAAAATGGCACAAAGTCTAAAAGATGCAGGTTGCAAAGAAATCGCAGAAGGACATGAATTTATTAAAGGTAAATATGGAAAACAGACAGCAGAAGGTACAATAAAAATGTACAAAGCTGCATTATCTTCATCACAAGTACCTGACGTAATAAAAGCAGTTATAGAAAAAATAAAAGCATCTGGTACAACATTATCAGAAAAAGAAATTGCACAAATAAGTGATTCAATAAAAACAGCAGTAGGACTAGAACGAACAGCTATTGCAGAAAAGAAATTTTCCAATGTTGCAAAAAAGGCAACTGAAATAATTAGAAATAAGAAAGTTAACCTAAGTTCAGAACAAATGGATGATCTTGCGAAATCAATTACAGAATCAATATCAACAAGAGCAAAAGAAATGCCTATACAAGTTGAAACGAAACTAAAACCATTTGTTGATATAGTTACCCAACCATTCAAATTCATAATGTCAGCAGCAAGATTACCATTCAAAATAACAAGCACATTACTCAAAATGATTGTTTCTCCTGTAGAAAAGAAAGCTGCTCAAGCTGCGTTAGGTAAAGCTGAACTTTCAAAAGTAGAACAAGGAATACATAAAGCAGTAACAGAGATATTTGGAGAAAAAGCATCAAAAGAAGGCAAAATTTCTCAGGTTATTTTTGCAAATGCAATGGAACAACTAAATAAACGTACTATGCCATATAGAAAAGCTGAAGCAGCATTAAAAAATGCTATGGATAAGGGAGCTTCACAAGACGAAATCAGAACTTTACAAGAAGCAGTAAATAATGCAAAACACAAATTAATGGTATACGTAAATACAGCTGTTGAGAAATCATTCAATGGAGTTACTCAATCAAGTAATAAAAATACCGAACTTGCTATGATGACAAAACTTGCATCATCAGCAGTAACATCTGCATTTTTAGTTGCTGATAATTATAATATGGTAATGTTAAAATCAGATGGTGAAGACAAAGAAGGTGCAAAAGAAAAAGCAAATGAACGTATTATTCAAAGACTAAGTGCACTATTCTACCAAACAATGTTAATTAACTGGTTTAATTCAACATTCAGATCTACATATAATAGTTCATTAAAAGGTATGACAGCTGTTGCTATACCAAATACACTTACAACAGAACTTTTAACAAGAACATCAATTGGTATGCCTGTTGGTAAAAAATCTTATGAAGAATTACAAGCCCTTGATGAGAAAAACGAAAATAGAACAGGACTTGTCGGGAAATACTTTAAGTTTATGCGATTACTTACCGGTAAAAAGCCATTAAAAGATAGATTACCAAAAGACAAAGCAAATTCAAACGTAAACACAAATAAAGAAACCAATATAAACATAATAACCAAAGAAACAAAGCAACCAAATACCACAACAACAAATCTACTTGAAAAATTTTCCAAATAATATAAAAGAGGATAAAAGAAATTATCCTCTTTTTATAATTTTATTTTGTTGTAAAATGTTAATATGCTGATGTAGCTCAGTCGGTAGAGCAATTGATTCGTAATCAATAGGTCAAGGGTTCGATTCCCTTCATCAGCT